>JAODBQ010000458.1 GCA_025464045.1 Ilumatobacteraceae bacterium | reverse complement strand
GGTGCCGAAGTCGTCGATCGCGATCCGCACCCCGAGCTCCTTGACGGCCCGCAGCCGCCTGGCGGTGTCCGTGGTGTTGCGCATCAGTGCGGTCTCGGTGACCTCGATGATCAAGGTGCCCGGGTCGAGCCCGGTGACGTCCAAGGCGTCGCGGATGTCGTCGACGATCGAGTCCAGGTCGAGCTGGCGCCCGGAGACGTTGACCGACAGCTCCAGCGTGTCGCCGCGCTCGTGCCACGTCGCCATCTGGCGGCATGCGGTGCGCAGGACCCATCGCCCGACGTCGTGGATCATGCCCGTCTGCTCGAGGATCGGGACGAACTCCTCGGGGGCGACGGCGCCGAGCGTCGGGTGATCCCAGCGCAGCAGCGCCTCGACCCCGACCAGGCCGAGATCGTCGAGGTGGTAGATCGGCTGGTACGCGAGGTGCAGGTGGCCGGCGAGGAACGCGGACCGTAGATCGAACTCGAGCTCCACCCGGCGCATCACCTCGGTGTGCATCTCCGGTCGGAACAGCTCGTACCCGTTCTTGCCCGCCGCTTTCGCCTCGTACAGGGCGACGTCCGCGTCGCGGAGCAGGTCCCCGGCGATGGCGCGGTCGCCGATGGCGATCCCGATGCTGAGGTGGATCACCAGCGGCGTCGGGGCGCCCTCCAGCTCGAACGGATGGCTCAGCACGCTCAGCAGTCGTTCGGCGACGAGCGTCGGCGCGATGTCACCCGTCGTGCCGTCGAGGAGCACGACGAACTCGTCGCCGCCCATCCTGCTGATCGTGTCGGCGTCCAGCAGCGTGCTCGTCAATCGTTCGGCCACCGCGACGAGCAAGCGATCGCCTGCCGCGTGGCCGAGGGTGTCATTGACGTTCTTGAAGTCGTCGAGGTCGATGAACAAGGCCGCGCCGACCGTTCCCCGCCGCCGGTTGCGGGCGAGCAGGTGGTCGATCCGGTCCATCAGCAGGGCCCGGTTCGGCAGCCCGGTCAGCGCGTCGTGCAGTGCCTGGTGGCGCAGCTCGACGGTGCGGTCGTCGACGAGCCGCAGGGCGCGTTTGCGGCCGGTGCCGAGGAGGAGCACCAGCGCGGCGAGGAGCACGCTGGCGGCGCATCCCGCGAGCAGCAGACCGAGCGCGACGCCGTTGGCGAGCACGCCGTCGCCGGTGACCGGGGCCGAGGTCTCCACCGTCCAGCCGTTGCGGAGATCGATCGTTGCGGTTGCGGTGCTCGTCGCTGCCGATGCGGGCCGACGGCCGGCAGAGAACTCGGCATCGGAGGACTCGTCGTGGTAGCGGAACACGACCGACATGTCGTGCGCGCCGTCCATCGCCCGCTCGAGCATCTGCTTCGGATCGAACGCCATGCCCATCCAGCCGACGAACGCGCCGCGCCGGGCCGCAAGGCCCACGGGCGCTGCACCGCCGCGGTAGAAGGGAACTTGGACGGCGAGCCTCGGGCCCGCGCCGTTGCCCGTGTCGACGGCGCGGTACGCGGTCATGCCCGAGTCGCGGAGCCCCGCCGTCACGGCTCCGTCGGCGCCCGCGCAGTAGTCGAACCCGGCGGGCACCTGCGCGCTCTCGTTGCGGTTCTGCCCGGAGCGGGCCAGGCAGTAGTACGGGCGATCGCCCGGCGGGACCACGGCGATCGGGCCGCTCGTCGACGAGTCGCGGCTCGGATCCGTGCTCGCCTGCTCGCTGAAGGCCGCCAGCTGTGACTTGGGCACGATCACGACCTCGGCCCAGCCGAGCAGCTCCGGGTAGCGCACCAACGCCTGGACCGAGCTCGACCACGCGTGGAACTGTGCGTCCGTCGCATCGGGGGAGGCGACGAAGAACCCGGTGGCGCTGACGACGAGGTCCTCTTCGCGCTGCACCGCGACGCGCAGTGACGCGGCGATGCTCGCCGACGACTGCTCGAACGTGGCACGCGACCGGCCGGCGTCGTGCTCGGCGACGGATCGAGCGATCACGAACGCCGCGCCACTGCCAGCGATGATGAGTGCGATCGCGGCGGCGGACCACACGTGTCCGCGCCCGCGGCTGAATCTCGGTCGCCCGGTCGATCGCATACTCTCAGCGTGCAACACCTCACGCTGCGTGAGAAGGGTCCAGAGTCACAACAGGACCGTCGAGGTTGGGACCTTTGACCCTATTGGCGGCCGGCGACGCTGGCCATCGTGCGTCGATGCGGATCTTCGTCGTGGACGACCATGTGGTCGTGCGGCGTGGTCTGCGCCAGCTGCTCGGCGCCGAGCCGGACTTCGACGTGGTCGGCGAGGCCGCGAACGTCGAGGAAGCGCTGCGGCGATCTGGCGGTCGGCGAAGCCGTCATCCGCGAGCACGTGACGGTGCTGCTGGCGGCGATGGGCATCGGCGGACTGCGCGCTCACCTCCCCGTCTGAACCGGACCGTCCGAACCACACCATCTGGACCGACCCGCCGCAACCGACCCGCGGCATCAGACCACGTCGGCGGGCACGACGTCGCTCAGCAGCGCGGCCACGTCGATCAGTGGGACGGCCGGCACCCGCCAGGTGAGCACCGTGCCGCCTGAGGGTTGGTTGGCCACGCTGGCATCGCCACCGAGCCGGCGGGCGCGGTCGACCATGTTGCCGACGCCGCGGCCGCCGATGACCTCGTCGGGAACCCCGACGCCGTCGTCGCAGACGATCAGCACGATGTCCCCGGCGACGTCGACGGAGACGCGCACCGCCGATGCGCTGGCATGGCGGGCGATGTTCGACAACGCCTCGCGGAGCACCGGCATCATCTCCTCGAAGGTGTGCGGGTCCATCGTCTCGATCGGCCCGTCGAACTGCAGCCGCGGCTCGAAGCCCAGCGTCGCGCTCGAGTCCGACACCGCGGCCAGGAGACGCCCGCGCAGACCGCCCGGGGCCGACACGGCACCCTGGAGGTAGAACACGGCCATCCGCAGCTCCTTGATGATCTCGTCGAGCCCGTCGATCGTCGACTGGATCCGCGCCGCGGCCGGCGGGCCGAGCAACGGCAGGGTCGACTGCAGGCTGAGGCCCTCGCCGAACAGCCGCTGGATCACCGTGTCGTGCAGGTCGCGGGCGATCCGCTCGCGGTCTTGGACCAGGGCGACGAGCGTCTCCGCGTCGCTCAGCGCACGAGAGCTGAGATCGAGCTCGTCCTCGTGTGCCAACCGGGCGGTGATGTCCCTCGCGAGCGTGATCACCCAGGTGTTGCGGTCGCGTCTGGCGCGCGCCGACTGGTACGTCGTCTCGACGGACACCTCGGAGCCATCCTTGCGCATCATCGTCGCCTGGAGGACGAACGACGTCTCCTCCTCGGCGATCAGCGACCCGACGAGCCGGCGCAGCTCGGCATCCGTGGTGTGCGGATCGAGGTGCAGCGGGGTCATCGTCAACAGCTGGCCGCGGTCGTAGCCGGTGAGGCGCGTCGCGCCGTCGTTCACGAACGAGTACATCATCGTCGTCGCGTCGAAGATGAAGATCGCGTCGTTGCTCGCATCCAAGGTGCGCAGCACGCGGTGCAGCTGCGCATCGGTCTCGACCCGGTCGGTGACGTCGCGAACGGCGGCGACCGTGAACTCGGCATCGCCGAGGCGCAGCGAGCTGAGGCTGATCTCGACGGGGAGCTCCGACCCGTCCGACCGGCGGGCCCAGAGATCGAGCCCCGCCCCCATGGCGCGCACGGTCGGGTGCGCCTGGTAGCGAGTGCGGTGGGCGCGGTGGACCTGGGCGAGGGACTCGGGCAGGAGATCCTCGACCGGCCGCCCGAGCAGCTCGTCGAGCGGGTAACCGAACAGCTCGCCGGCGTGGTCGTTGACGTAGACGATCTCGCCGCTCGCGGCGACGATCAGGGTGGCATCCGGCGTGGCGTCGGCCAGCGACCACGCGAAGTCGTCGCCATGTGCCTGGAGACTCGCCGACCGTGCGCCCATGGCTGGTGTCCTTGCGACTCGGGTTTCACCGGGCGGCAGCCACGGGACCGAAGGACGACCTTCGCGTCACCGGCGATGAATGGACCACCACCCTACAGCAGATCCGTCATCACGGACGCGTGCCGTCGTCGTGCCGCCACGATCTGTGGCCGTGACACGTCGGCTCGATCAGCAACGTGTCGTCGGCGCGCGATCGACCCGGTCAGTACTTGCGGTTGAGCCGTTCGGCCTGTCGCGCCGCGTACACCGCGGCCTCGGTGCGCCGGCTCATCCCCATCTTGGTCAACAGGTTGGAGACGTAGTTCTTGACGGTCTTCTCGGCGAGGAACATCTCGGCCGCGATCTGGCGGTTGGACATGCCGTCGGCGAGCAGCGTGAGGATCCGCCGTTCCTGGCCGCTGAGGCCGGCGAGGCGGATGTCCTCGGTGACCCCGTTGCGCAGCCGGTCCATCACCCGGCTGGCCATCGCCGGGTCGATCAGCGACTGCCCGGCACCCACCTTGCGCACCGCGTCGACGATGTCGCTGCCCCTCACCTGCTTCAGGACGTAACCGGAGGCACCGGCGACGATGGCCTCGAACAGCGCTTCGTCGTCGTCGAACGAGGTCAGCATCAGGCAGGACACGTCCGGCGCCAGCGAGCGCAGGTCGCGGCACAGTTCGACGCCGCTGCCGTCGGGCAGGCGCACGTCGAGCAGGACCACCTCGGGCTGCACCGCGGGGATCCGGTTGAGCGCCTCCTCGACCGTGCCCGCCTCGCCGACGACGTCGAGGTCGTCCTCCATCATCAACAGGTCGCGCACGCCGCGCCGCACGATCTCGTGGTCATCGACCAGAAACACACGCAGTAGCGAGGTCGACACGCGCGGTGGCATGACTGATCTTCGCACACTTCGTCTGCCCCCGGTCCGCAACCAAGAAGTGCCGAAGGTCCTTTCGTCGTCTGCCGGGCGCGATCGGGTCGAACGACCCTGACGGAACCGGT
>JAODBQ010000456.1 GCA_025464045.1 Ilumatobacteraceae bacterium | reverse complement strand
CGCGAGCTGGCGCGCACGATCCCGGGCGCGTCCTGCACCGGTGCGAGCTGCACGGGCGGCAGCGGCTCGCCGATCGCGGGATCGGCGAGCGCGGCCTCGTCGACCATCGGCACCACGGGAACGTTGGCGGCCGCGGTGCCGTACGACGTCGGCGCGCCGACGCCCGGGACGCCGGCCGCGAACAGTGCGGCGACGAGCTCCGGGCGGGCGGTGCGGAACCGGTCGAACGCGACGTCGTTGCTCAGCCAGATGGTGTCCGCGCCGAGCATCCTGGCGACCGGTGCGATCTCCGCCGGCTCGACGGTGCCGGTCTGCAGCCGATCGTCGAGCGCGAAGAGCAGGTCCATCGCCCCGGGGCTGCCGAGCGGCAGCAGGTCGCGCGTCGCCAGCGGCTTCTTCGTCAGTCCCGGCAGCGGTGGATCGACGGTGTACCCCCAGCGGAACGCGCCGAACTCCTGTCCGGGGAGCTGGAGCACGCGTGCATCCAGGTTCGATGCGTCGAGTGCGGCGGACGCCTGCGTCCACGCGGCCGGTGGATCCTGGTCGCGGACGAGCGCCGGGTCGACGAACGAGCGGTGCCACAGCGACGGCATGTTGACGATCGCCAGCCCGGCGACGGCGAACGGGGCGACGATCCGCCATCGCCACCGGAGCCGGCCGATCGCCGCCACCAGCGCGCCGGCGCCGAGGGCGAGACCGAACGCGCTGAGCGGGATCGCCCGGGTGCTGCTGCGCAGCGCCAACCCGAGGCCGGAGTTGGACAGCGGCTGCACGATCGGCGCCGGATCGAGGATCGGGTGCACTCCCACGGCCAGCACCACCCCGCAGAACACCAGGAGCACCGCGAACCGGCGTTGCGTCCAGCGTGCGAGGGCGAGCCCGGCGAGGCCGAGCACCAGCAACGCGAGGCCGGCGAAGATCACCCGCCCGGAGGCCATGTAGTCCAACGACGACGTCGTGGCGAACGCGAACGGGTCGCGCACGTAGGACAACCAGTAGCCGAGGCCGCGCAGGACCTCCGTGCTCACCGACGTCAGCGAGACCGCGTCGAGGGTCTCGGAGTAGGCGAGCACGTCGGCGCCGTAGTGCCCCTGCACGACGAGCATCACGATCCACCACAGCGAGACGAACAGGCTCAGTGCCGCCACCCGCGACGCGGTCGTGAGGGCCCGCCGCCAGGAGATGCTGCGCTGCCATGCGGCGTGCACGAGCCACAGCAACGGCGCCGGCACGATCATCGCCAACGCGGTCGCGTTGACCGCGCCGACGGTGAGCACGACGAGCGCGATCAACGCCGGGTCGCGCCAGCCGGACCGGGTGGCGGCGCGGATCGTCAGCCCGGTGATCCATCCGACCGCCGCCCACGGCAGGAGCATCACCGAGGTGCGCGAGACGTACGGCAGGACGTACGGGCTGAGCTGGTAGACGAGCGCCGCGCTGATCGCGCCGGTGGCCGTGAGGCCGAGCCGCCGCGCCGCCCACAGCACCCCGAACCCACCGAGGAACAGCAGCGTGCCGAGCCACAACCGGTGCGCCACCCAGTCCGGCACGCCGAGCTTGTCGAACACCCAGAACCACGGGCCCGACGGCCACAGGTAGGCGATGATCTGGTGCGGCACCCAGCCGAGGAACTGCCGGTCGTCCCACGTGTTGGCGGCGTCACCGATCAGCCGGCCAGGGTCGAGGTAGAGGTACAGCTTGGTGTCGGCGGGCATCCTGCCCGGCGACGAGGCCAGTGCCGGCACGTAGGCCAGCGCCGCGAGCAGCCACACGCCGAGCCCGATCGTGCTCGGCCTGCGCAGCCGGCGCCCCGCCGCGCTCACCGCACGAGCTCGTTCACCGCAGGAGCCCGGTCCACTGCCCGGCGCACTGCCCGGCCCGGGTCACGGGATCGCCCCGAGGACCCCGTAGAGCCCCGCCAGCCCGACCAGTCCCGCCGCGCACGCGGCGAGCGCGTACGGCCACAGCTGGCGTCCTCGGCGTTGGAAGTAGACCGCCGCCGGGATCAGCAACGGGAACGCGGTGTACAGGAAGCGCGGGCGCGCGGTGACGGTCTTCGGGAGCAGCATCAGCAGCAGCACGCCCGCGACGTAGGCGACGAGGGGGAGCGGCAGCCGGTGGGCCCACAGCATCCACAGCAACGCCAGCATCGTCAGCACGCACACCGCGGTGATCAGGTCGGCCGGCGAGCTGAGCGGGTGCACGACGGCCAGCGCCGAACGGCGGATGGCGGTGAAGCCGAAGCTCGTGCCCTCGTTCCACGCCTGACGCTGCACCCGGAACCACACCGCGGACTCGTGGGCGTGGACGCCGAGCCACACCTGGAAGAGGATGAACCCGATCGGCGACAGCGCCGGCGCCGCGAGCGCGCGCCACTCTCGCTCGTCGCGGATCGCGAGGAGCGCGGCCACAGCGCAGGCGAGGCACAGCGCGAGGCCGTTCGGGCGCGTCGCCGTGCCGATCGCGGCGAGGACGCCGGCGGCCCACCACTGGCGCTTCATCAGGCACAGCAGGCAGGCCGCGGCGACGACGATCAGCAGCGCCTCGCTGTACGCGAACGAGAGCACGAAGCTGCCGGGGAACAGCGCCATCAGGACCATCGCCTTCTCGGCGATCTCCACGTCGTAGAGCCTGCGGGCGATCAACCCGACGAGCCAGATCGCGAGGGCGCCGAGCACGAAGTTGACGAACAGCGCGGCGAACACCTCGTGGCCGGGGATCACCTGATCGATGAGGCGGACGAGGTTCGGGTAGGTCGGGAAGAAGGCGGCCCGGGCGTCCTCGACGAGGTAGGTGACGTGCGGCTGGACGTGGCGCGGGTAGCCGTCGCGGATGATCCGCAGGTACCACGCACCGTCCCACGAGGTGAGCACGTCGACGATCACCTTGAACGCGTTCCTCGGGATCGCGCGGCTGGCGTAGTCCGGGTCGGCGAACGATGCGTCGGGGAAGTCGACCTTCTGGCGGAGCTGGTCGGCGCCGAGCTCGGCCGCGACGATCGCCCCGCCGAGCATCACGCACAGCCGCGAGAACAGGTACACGAGCGCCGAACGGCGCAGTGCCCCCTTCCACGCCGCCGGCCGGTCGTTCGTCCTCGCCGTGGTCGTTGCAGTGTCCGTCGTCATCTCGCTCGCCGGCCGCTCGGCCGGCGGAAACCTAGCGGACCCCGGGAGGCGTGGCCGGTGCACAGCGCGCGTGGTCGCCGGCCCGCCGCGTGCACCTCCTGACCACACCGGGAGGTGGGGCTCACCACTGCCGCATCGGCAGGATCCGCTTGCGTGGACCGAACTTCGGGGAGCGGTTGCCGTCCAGCAGCAGCATCCGCACGACCCGGCCGCGCTGGCCGCGGTACGGCTCGAGCAGCTCGA
>JAODBQ010000441.1 GCA_025464045.1 Ilumatobacteraceae bacterium | reverse complement strand
GGTGCTGCGATCGTGATCGCGCGCGTGGCCCGGAACCTCGCGCTGGAGAGAACGGCATCGCCCGCCATGTCGCCGGCAAGCTCGTCGGCCGTGGCACCCCAGCGCAGGTGCCAACGTCGAAACATCGGTGACGTCAGCAACACGGGCAGATCGAACAGGAGGTCGCGCAGCTGACTCAAGACTTCTCGGCGTTCTCGCCACACGGCAACCACGTCCTCTCGCTGCGCCACCCAACCGGCGACAACACCAGCGTGGACACAATCTGGACGTGCTGACAGAGCCGTGAGTCACCGATGTCACCCGCCGCGGCGCCTGGCTGTACCTCATCGCCGAGCTCAGAGGCCGAACCATCGGCGAACGTGCCAACGCACTGATCGCGATCGCCCACCCCGACCACCACACCCACCTGCGGCACGAAGCTCGACCACTCGGCTACAGCTTGAGAACGAGTCCCTGCGTCGCCGAACCGCGAGGGCGAAGCCACCGGCGATGACCCTAGGCCCTGGTTTCATCGCCCGCGATGCATTGCAATCGAACACGTGAGGATGCTCTTGATCGAACCGAACCCCGCCGTCGAGTCCGTCATCGCTACACGCCTGGGCGCGGCGGGCCACGAGCTGCGACGCTGCTTCGACGAGATCGACGACGGTCCGTGCCGCGGTGTTCGGGATGACGCGCGCTGTCCGATGCATCAACCGATCGATCTCACCGTGGTCGTTCGGGAGACCGACGCGCCCCACTCGCTCGGCGAGATGGGGGCCGTGTGCGGGGAGCGGCACCGGGTGCCGGTCGTACGCGTGCTCCCCGACGATGCAACCGACATCGTCGCCGTGGTCCAGACCGCTGCCGCGAACGGGAGAGATCAGCTCGAGGCGCGCTACGCATCGGTGGTGCGCGTTGCGCTCGCCGGCCACAACGCGAGGGTCGAGGCACAACGAGACGCGGGCAACGTGCGCGTCAGCGTCCACCTGCCGTCGCAGATCGATTGGCGACTCCGGTCTGCGCTCGCGGATCGGGCACGTCGAGCGCTGCGTACCTACGACCCGTTCGTTCGCACCATCGACATCGCCATCCAAGACGACCTGACGAGCGGAGATCACGACGAATGGTTCGTCGACGACGGCGACGGCATCGCTGCACTCGATGCCGTTGCCGCCCCGCGCAGTGACGCACGGCCCTGGTGACCGGCCGCCTACCGGCTGAAGATGCAGTCGTGTTCGAGACCATCGTCGCCAGCCTCGGCTCGTCATCGCATGGATGACGACCTCGACCGGTTCCGTGCGCGCGCTCGCTGCTTCCTTGGCGTTCACGCTCTTGCCGCCGCAGCGTCGTCGAACGACGATCCTCGTGGCGATGTCGCGCTGGATCGTGCGCTCGGCTTCCAGAGCGCGCTGCACGTCGCCGGCCTGGCCGGGCTCAGCGTGTCGCGGGCCTTCGGTGGCTGCGGCCTGCCAGCTGCCTATGAGACGGGCTGGCGGGAGGAGGCCGGCCGCTTCCCGCTGATGACCGAGCCGCTCTCGATCACACTCGGGAACTGCTTGCCGACGTTGTTGGAGTTCGGGACCGACGCGCAGCGACGCCGGCACGTGCCGCGCATCCTCGCCGGACGAGAGGTCTGGTGCCAGCTGTTCTCCGAACCCGGTGCAGGATCCGACCTTGCCGGTGTGGGGACCCGGGGAACTCCCGTGCCGGGCGGCTGGCTCATCAATGGCCAGAAGGTGTGGACGACGCTCGCCCATCGCGCCAACTTCGGCATCCTGCTTGCCCGCACGGATCCACACGCGGCCAAGCACGATGGTCTGTCGATGTTCATCGTCGATCTCAGCGCTGCGGGAGTGGAGGTCCGCCCGATTCGACAGCTCGACGGGGCGATGCACTTCGACGAGGTGTTCCTCACCAACGTGTTCGTGCCATCCGACTGGGTGCTGCCGCCGTCTGGGGCAGGTTGGCGCATCGCGTCGGCGATGCTGCACCATCAGCGCGTCGCTCGCGCCTCGGGTCAACGTGGCGGGGTGCGCCATGACCGCACCGACCGGCTCCTCGACGAGTTTCGGCGCCGCGAGCTCACCGATCCCGTCGTGCGTGACGAGCTCGTGCGCCTGTACATCGCCGAGGTCTGCCAGAGCCTGCTCGTCACGAGATCGGTGGCGGCCACGAAGACCACGGGGGCCGATCCCGGTCCGATCGGTTCGCTCGGCAAGCTCACCAACGCCCTCGTCGCTCGGCAGTTCGCCAACTTGGCGTGGCGGATCGTGGGAGCCGACTCCGTGGCATGGGCGGGACCAGCACTGGGCCGCCCCGGAGAGATCGAACCAGGCGCGCGATGGGCGGCCGATGCGCTGTTCACGTTGTCGCTGTCCATCGCGGGCGGCACCAACGAGATCCAGCGTTCGATCATCGCCGAACGGGTCCTCGGACTCCCGCGTGAGCCCGCCACCCCGAACCAACCTCGATCACACGCCCTCGCCAGCTGATGGTGCGCCGCCGTCGCATGGCTCCGCTTTGATGCCCGAGCCTGTCAGCGATGTGGACCGAGTCGCACGCCAGGGCGACGTGGTGACCAGGAGACACGGCATGAACATCCACACCAACGGATCGGGCGAGCCAGCCGAACCCACAGGAGACCCGCTCAGATCGGTGCCCGGGGCGGGTTTCGAACCCGCATGACCTCACGGTCAGGGGGGTTTAAGCCCCCCGCGTCTGCCAGTTTCGCCACCCGGGCGTGGGCGCTCACGCTACGCGTCGAGTGCTCCCAGGGCGTCCACCACGCCGCGGTAGAACGTCGGATAAGCGGAGATCATCGTGCGCAGCTCGCGGATGGGGACCCGGGCGTGCACGGCGAGGTTGAACAAGCTCAACACGTCGCCGCCGCGGGGGCCGATCGAGGTCGCACCGACCAGAATCCCTCGGTCGGCGTCGGCGACGAGCTTCATCAACCCGGCGTTGCCGGCGCCGTGGATCCAACCGCGAGTCGACGTGGAGCTGTCCGCCAGGCCGACGCGGACGTTGATGCCGGCGCTTCTCGCCTGAGCCTCGGTCAAACCGACCGATCCCACCTCAGGATCGGTGAAGGTCACCCGCGACACGGCATGCGTGGCTGCCCGCCGAGGTTCGGCGACACCGAGGATGTCGTCGCCGGCGATCCCCGATTCGTACATCGACATGTGCGTGAAGGCGCCCCGCCCGGTGATGTCGCCGACGGCCCACAGCCGGTCAGCACCGACGACGCGCATCCGATCATCGGTCGTGAACGCCGGCCCTGCGTTCTCGTCCAGCCCCACGGTGTCGAGCCCGATGCCGTGCACGTTCGGTGTCCGGCCCGCAGCGACGAGCAGCTCGGCGGCCTGCACCGTCGAGCCGTCCTCCAGCTCGATCGTCACCGCGCCGGCTCGACGCACCGCGGCCACTCCGACGCCCGTCCGGACGTCGAGCCCTTCGCCGCGCAGCACCGTGGTCACGAGCTCACTGGACTCCGGCTCCTCGACCGCCAGCAGCCGATCGGCCACCTCCAGCACCGTGACCGTGGTCCCGAAGCGGGAAAACGCCTGCGCCAGTTCGAGCCCGATCGCTCCCCCGCCGAGCACCGCCAGTGAGGCGGGGGCCGTCCGGATCTTGAGGATCTCCCGGTTCGTCCACGGCCGGGCCTCGGCAAGACCCGGCACCGGCGGCAGCGCGGGCGACGTCCCGGTGTTGAGGACGACGGCTCGCCTGGCGACGTACACGTCGTCGCCGACGACGACCCGCGCCGGTCCGTCGAGTCGTCCGGCGCCGCGCACGAAGGTCACTCCTTTGCCGACCAGACGATCGACCGCCACCTGGTCGTTCCAGTCGTCAGTCGCCTCGTCGCGGATCCGATCCGCGACCTTCCCGTAGTCCGGGGTGACGGTGGCGGTTCCGGCCAGCGCGTCGACACGGCGGGCTTCGGCAAGGACGTCTGCGGCGCGGATGATCATCTTCGACGGGATGCATCCGTAGTACGGGCACTCGCCGCCGACGAGGTGCCGTTCGACAGCAACCACGGCCATTCCCTCCGTCGCCAATCGCCCGGCGAGATCCTCACCGCCCGGCCCCAATCCGACCACCACCACGTCGACTTCGTGCGTCGTCATCGGTGCAGTCTGGTCGAACAGCGCATGGCCGTTCGTCGAACGACGGCTGCACGCTCGG
>JAODBQ010000437.1 GCA_025464045.1 Ilumatobacteraceae bacterium | reverse complement strand
CCGCGGCGACACCGACACCGCAACGCAGCTCGGTGGTCGCCTCGAACGCAGCAGCGAGGGAGACGAACGCATCTCGGCCCGAGACGACGGACGTGCTGCGGGCGCGCACGTCCGGCACGAACAGGTGGCGGTACCCGTGCGCCTCGGCGAAGCGCGCGAGGCGGGCCACTTCCGCAGCCGGTCGATCACGCACGCACACACCGAGCTCCATGGCCCATTCCTACCAGCAGCGATGCGCCGCGGCCCGAGCTGTGGCGCTCGGCGAGGAGCCCCGCCCACCTTCCCTCGGGCAGCGCGCCAACGTAAGCTGACCGGCGACCGGGGGGTTTGCCATGTTCGCTGTCGAGCCGTTGGACGCCACATTCGGGGCGATGGTGCACGGGATCGAGCTGAGGTCGCTCGACGACGAAACGTGGAACGCGCTGCACGCCACCTGGCTCGAGCACGCGCTGCTGATCTTCCCGGGCCAGTTCCTCTCACGCGAGGAGCAGGACTCGTTCGCCAACCGGTTCGGTGCGCTGGAGTTCAAGGCGGCGCCGATCTCCAACCTCGGCAAGAACGGCCAGGTGCACGCCGACCCGGCCGACGACGTCGTGAAGGCGTTGCGTGGCAACGAGGGCTGGCACCACGACAGCACCTACATGCCCCTGCAGGCCAAGGGCGCGGTGTTCTCCGCGGAGATCGTGCCGAGCGCCGGCGCGGCGACGGGTTGGGCGGACATGCGTGCTGCCTACGACGCGCTCGACGAGGCGACGCGAGACCGGCTCGCAGGGCTGACCGCGTACCACTCGCTGTTCTACAGCCAGGGTCGCGAGGGTTACCTGCCGTCCAAGCGCGACGAGAACGGCGGCTACGCGATGTACGGCTACCACGACCAGGAGCCGTCGCTGCGCCCGCTGGTCAAGGTGCACCCCGACACCGGACGACCGAACCTGCTGATCGGGCGCCACGCCTACGGCATCGTCGGGATGGACCCCGACGAGTCCGAGCACCTGCTCGACGAGCTCAACGACTGGGCGTGCCAGGCGCCGCGGGTCCACTTCCACCAGTGGGAGCCCGGCGAGGCGGTGGTGTGGGACAACCGTCGACTGATGCACCGCGCCACGCCGTTCGACATGCGCGAGCCGCGGCGGATGTGGCACACGCGGATCGCCGGCGAGCCGGAGTCGGAGCTCGCGCTCAACCACCGCTGACCAACGGCGGTCGCGCTCGTCAGAGGCGCTCGGTGCCGAGGTGCGCGGGCTGGTCCGGCCGGAGCAGGAAGCGCACCCGCGGCAGCGTGAGCGTGCCAACGGCGAACGTGGCCACGACTGCCGACGCAGGCACGAGGCCGGGCGCCGCCTCCGGGGCGACGAAGCGGTGCAGCACCGGGCGCCCGCGCTCGACGCGGTCGGGCACGACCTCGACCTCGAACTGCGCCAAGCGCGCCCCGCTGGGGACGGCGACAGGGTGCAGACCCGTGACGTACTGCACGCTCTCGGTGCCGACCGGCTTCGGTCCGGTGAGCTCGACGTCGAACCATGGGCTGCCGACGCGCACCCGGTCGTAACGGCGCTCGACGCGCACGGGTGGCGCGCCACCGATGCCCCATCCCGCGGCAAGCCATGCGGTGGTCGCCTCGGCGGCGTCGACCGCCGTCGCGACGACGAGCGCGCGAGCGCGTACGCCGCTGCGACACGACAGCCGCACCTGGGCGATCGTGAACGGACCGTGCGGGCTCTCCGGCACGCGCAAGACGAGGAACGTCACCAGCACCGGGCTGGTGGCAGCGAGACCCGCCGGGAAGAACTCGTCGCCGCGGGAGCCGGCGTGCTCGAACGTCGCCTGGAAGACCTCGGCACCGGCAAGCACGAGTGCGGCGTCCGCCGGCGCATCGAGCACGGGAGCGGTCATGACCTGAACTTCGGCATCACCTCGGCCGCGAACAGGCGCAGGCTGTCCAGCACGGCCTCCTGCGGGACCTTCTCCATCGTGTTCAGCATGAAGTTGATGCCGTCGATCCCGACCGATTCCCACCGCCGGATCTGCTCGACGATCCGGGCGGGATCGCCGATCGCGATGCCCTCGGGGAGCGGCTTGCGTTCGCCGGGTGCGCCGGTCTCCTTGGTCTGCTGCGTGGCCTGGTTGCCGAGGCTCTGGTAGGCGCTCGTCGGGTACGCCTCCCGGGTCCACAGCAGGTGGCTGTTGGCAAGGTTGAAGTCGGCCGCCATCGCCCCGCCGACCGCCGCGGCGTGGTCGAGGTCCTCGTGGCAGTAGAGGAAGTTCTGCGTGGTGACGCGGTTGTTGACGCCACCCACGGGATCGCAGAGCTCGATGCGTCGCCGGTACTCGGCGGTCCGTCGCTCCTGCTCGGCGAAGCTGACCGCCGCCACCCCGAGGCAGCCGATGCCCCGATCGGCGGCATCGAGCTCGGTACCGGGCGTGGTCACCGTGACCCACAGCGGAGGATGGGGGCGCTGCACCGGGGTCGGCAGCACCCGTCGCTCGGGCATCCGCCAACCGATGCCCTCCCAGGCGAACGGCTCGCCGGACCACATCCGCGGCAGCACGTGGACGTACTCGTCCCACGTCTGCTTGGTGAGGTCGGGGTCGACGCCGAAGCCGCCGAGCTCCGTCCACGTCGAGGACCTCGCCGTGCCGACTTCCAACCGGCCGCCGGAGATGATGTCGAGCGCGGCCGCCCGCTCGGCGACACGCACCGGATGGTTCATCTCCGGCACGCACACGACGGCGCCGTGCCCGACGCGGATCTGCTCGGTGCGCGCCGCCACCGCGGTGAGGAACACCTCCGGCGACGAGCAGTGGCTGTAGCCCTCGAGGAAGTGGTGTTCGACGGCCCAGATCCAGTCGAGGCCCAGGTGATCGGCGAGTTCGGCCTGCTCGAGGGCATTGGCGTACACGAGCCGCTCGGCCGCACCGTCGAACGGCGCCGGCACGGAGAGCTCGAAGAAGATGCCGAAGCGCACAGGGCGAGCGTACGAGGCGCCCGCGGCCGGTGCCGAAGTCGCCGCGGTGGCTCAGTCCCGCGGGCCGAGCTCGTCGGCCGCCGGCACGGGCATGCCCCAGCGGGCCATGCCCTGCTCGACCCGATGGATCGTGGTCTCCAACACCTCCACCCGCGCGAGGCGCTTCTGCTCGCCGGAGATCACGTCCCACGGGGCGAGGTCGTGGTCGGTGCGCTCGAACATCTCCTCGGCGGCGACCGTGTACTCGGCGGCCTTCTCGCGGTTGCGCCAGTCCTCGTCGGTGATCTTCCAACGCCGCAGCGGATCGTTCTGACGGTCCTCGAACCGCTTGAGCTGCTCCTCGGAGCTGATCTGCAGCCAGAACTTGACGATGGTCACGCCTTCCAGTGCGTTGGCGCGTTCGAAGTTGACGATCTCCTGGTACGCCCGGCTCCACTGGTCGTGCGTCGCGAACCCCTCGATGCGCTCGACGAGCACCCGCCCGTACCAGCTGCGATCGAACACCGACATCCCGCCGAGCCCCGGCACGTACGGGGAGAACCTCCACAGGAATGGGTGGCGCTTCTCGTCCGCGGTCGGCTTGGCGAACGAGGACACCCGGTAGTGCCGCGGGTCGAGGTGCTCGACGAGACGCTTGATGGCGCCGCCCTTGCCCGCGGCGTCGCTGCCTTCGAACACGAACAGCAGACCCGGACCGAGCTCGCCGGAGCCCATCTGACCACCGACGTGCAGGCGCAGCTGCAACCACCGCCGCTGGGCCGCTGCGAGGCGTTGGTCGTACTGCCTGCGATCGAGGCGTGGCGTGAGGTCCAGTGCGTCCAGGCGGCCCATCGCCGCTGAGACTACGCAGGTTCCTCGGCCGACGAGCGGTGAGCGGATGGGCAGCGAGGAGCACGGACCGATCGCCGTCTCGCGGCGGATCGGTGGGTGGGCGCGAGTTCTGCGGGATGTCGCAGGTGTCGCGCCCACTCGGCTCGGGTGGGCGCGATGTGAGCCGCTGTCGGCACAGATCGCGCCCACCCTCGCCGGCTACGCCGCTCGGGCCTCCGCCGGGACCTCGACCGG
>JAODBQ010000403.1 GCA_025464045.1 Ilumatobacteraceae bacterium | reverse complement strand
CCGCGGCGCCCGCGATTTACCGCCAGTTGAACGCAACCGCCCGCGACCGCGCTGGGTGGTACGTACGCTCGCATCAGTTCTCCGAGGAAGCTGGCGAGGTGCCGTGGAACACCGGGTTGGTGAGGTGCGTGCCGCCGTGCGCGTCGTGTTGGACATGCCGCAGTGAGCGCGGCGGGCGACGGCCTGGGCGCATCCTCGTCCGTCGACGAGATGTGGACGAAGGTCCCGGCCGCAACGGCGACGTTCTGGGTGACCAAGGGGCTGACGACGGGGATGGGGGAGTCCGCGTCGGACTACTTCGTGCACCGCTTCCCGCCCGTCGCCGCCGTGGCCGTCGCCGCGACCGCGTTCGTCGTCGCGCTGGCGCTGCAGTTCAGCGTGCGCCGGTACGTCCCGTGGGTGTACTGGCTGGCCGTGGCGATGGTCGGGGTGTTCGGCACGATGGCAGCCGACGTGCTGCACGTGAGGTTCGGTGTGCCCTACGTCGCGTCGGCAGCGGCCTTCGCGATCGTGCTCGCCGTGATCTTCGTCGTCTGGCACCGGCTCGAGGGGACCCTCTCGATCCACAGCATCCGCACCCGTCGCCGGGAGGTCTTCTACTGGCTGACGGTGATGACCACGTTCGCGCTCGGGACCGCAGTGGGCGACCTGACGGCCGTGACCCTGCACCTCGGGTACTTCGCCTCGGGCGTGATGTTCATCGGCGTGATCGCGGTGCCGGCGATCGCCTACCGGCGGTTCGGGCTGAACCCGATCGCGGCGTTCTGGGCGGCGTACATCGTCACCCGCCCACTCGGAGCGTCCTTCGCCGATTGGATGGGCGTGTCGCCGGATCGGGGTGGGCTGGACCTCGGATCCGGGTGGGTGAGCCTCGTGCTGGCGCTGCTCATCGTCGCGTTGGTGGCGTGGATGAGCATCGATCGCCGTCAGGCACAGGAGCCGGCGACGTCGGCCACGTCGTTCACGTTCTGAGCGGCCTCGCGGAGCGCAGAGTGACGGCGCCGCCGACGAGCGGCAGCCACAGGTCGAAGACGCGGTAGAGGGCGATGACCGCGACCGCGTGGCCTGCGTCGACACCGAACGCGCCGAGGGTCGCCGCCATCGACACCTCGGCGAAGCCGAGCCCGCCCGGGAGCAGGCCGATGATCGAGAACGTCGTCGCCATGCAGTACGTGATCAGCACGGTGGTCAACGAGGCGTGCACGCCGACCGCTGCGCACGCCGATCCCAGCAGCGCCATCCCGATGAGAGGCCACAGCGCGGCGTGGGCGGCGATCGGCCAGAAGTTGCGCCGGTCACGTCGCGCCACGCTGACCGCGAGGTGCAGGTCGTCCGCGGCCTGCGTGTCGCGTGGCCGCGGCGAGGACGGGTGGCGGCGCACGCAGCACCACAGGTCCGTCAGGCGGTGCGGTATCGCAGCGACCAGGCGGATCGCGCGCTGCGAGCGCGCCGCGGCGACGACCGTGGCGAGGAAGACGCTGGTGATGGCGAGGTAGATGCCGACGGCGACCACGTCGGCCACGGTCAGCGCGCCGCGCTCGACCGCGACCGGGATGACGACGACCAACGCCATCGTGAAGCCGAGGTGGGTGCTCAACTCGGCGAGGATGCAGCCGGCGGTGGCCCGCTGTGCCGACTGCCCCTGCCGGCGGGCATCGGCGCCGAAGCGCAGCGCCCCAGCCATCCCGCCGGCCTTGGTGACGAGGTCGAGGGCGTGTCCGCCGGCGGTCAGGCGCAACGTCCGCCGAAACGATCGGTGGATGCCGAGCAGGGCCTGAGAACGCCCCTGCAGGCCGGCGAGGTTGACGACCGTGAGCGCGCTCAACGCCACGCCGACCACGATCCACGACGTGTTCGCGCGCCGCATCGCGGCGATAGCCGCGGCGACGTCGCTGCGCTTGGTGATCGCGAAGGCGGCGACGAGGGCAACGACGACGACCCACAGCACCAGCCCGCGGTGTGACCGCTGCGGCGGATGCACACCGACCGCTGCCGGTCGATCGAGGACCTCGCGCTGCATCAGGTCGAGCACCTCGCGCTCGACGAAGTCATCGTCACGTCGCGCTGAGCTCCGGTTGCGGCTGGTCCCTCCGCGAGGCCGTCAGGTAGACCACGACCACGACGATCAGGGCGAGGAAGATCGCGCTCGTCCCGGTGGTGCCGAGGCCCCGGCCACCGTCACCCACCGGCTGGGACAGGTAGTCGCCGATCGAGGCGCCGAGCGGCCGGGTGAGGATGTAGGCGAGCCAGAAGGCGAGGACGGCGTTGAGGCGCAACGCGAACGCGGCGATCGCCACGACCGCGATCAGCCCGGCGAAGAGCAAGGCCGACTTCCAGTAGCCGAGGCTCATCTTCTCGGCGATCAGGTCGCCCGAGGCCGTGCCGAGGGCGAACGTGAACAGGATCGCCAGCCAGTAGAACGCCTCACGGCGGGCCGTGCGGATCGAGTGGATCGAGAGGGTGCCCTCGCTGCGGTACCACGCCACGAACGTGATGATCAGCGCGACGGCGAAGATGCACGTCGTCAGGATCAGGCTGACGTGGAACTTGTCGGTGAGGTTGTCGGTCACCAGCGTGCCGACGACGCTGATCAGCACGATGCTGACCCAGTAGGTCGCGGGCACGTAGCGGTCGGAGCGGAACTGGAAGTACAGCGCGACCGCCAAAGCCACCGCCATCACGCCGGTGGTGCCGCTCAAGCCGAGGTGCAGGTTGGTGGCCAGGAAGTCCGCTGCCGTCTCGCCGACGGTCGTCGCCAGGACCTTGATGATCCAGAAGAAGATCGTGACTTCAGGGACCTTGCTCATGGTCTCGGTCGTGTCGGACCAGAACCTGGTTTGGCTCGTCGTGCTCACAGTGCCTCGCTCGCTTCATCGGGTCCCGGCACCGTACGAAGGTGCCCGTCAGCGCACGGATGGAGCAAGGTCAACGGCTCGTAAAACGTCCCGGGCGTCGGCCACGGCACCTGTCGAGAACCGCTCACCGGCTGAACACGGCGATGAAGTCGCGCTGGTCGGGTCGGAGGTAGCGGGTCGCCGGCTCGGTCATGTCGGGGCTGAGCTTGTGCCCGACCAGCTCCTGGGTGCCGGCGGGGCGGGTGAACAGGTTGTAGGTGACCATGTGGTTGTGGATGTCGAGCTCCATCGCCGTCACCGCTCCGGCACGCTGCAGCGCCACTGCGAGGGTGTCGATCGTGAGCTGGTTCCCGCTCGCGTAGACGAGGTTGCCGCCACGATCGACCCCGAGCCCCGAGCGCCACGTCGGCAGTGCGTTCTTCACCGTGCCCCACTGCTGCCCGACGTTGGTGCGCAGGCCGACGACGAGCTGCCCGTGATCGACGATGAGGTGCAGGTTCTGGCGGACCGCCACCACGTCGGTCGACATCGAGACGTCGCGGCCCCACGCGCCGACGGTCGCGCTGCCGTCGGCGCGGACGACGAACGACGCGACCCCCGCCTTCAGCTGATGCGCGTGGAGCCCCTCCTCGACCGCGCCGCCGGGGGTGTCGTGCATCTTGTAGCCGGAGTTGAACGCGGCGAGGAGCGTGGCACGGAGATCGGGCGGCACGGTGGCCCCCCACGCGCCCGCCTTGCCGGCCGGCTCCCGCGTCCCGGCGACCAACGAGTAGCGCACCGTCGACGTGTTCATCCACGCCAACGTGGCGACGAGCGCCGGGTGCACCGGGTCGGGCCGGATGCTGGTCGTCGCGATCTGCACGACGCCGCCGGCCCCGGCCTGGGCGACGCTCCACCGGCCCTCGCCGAACAGTGGCGGACTGATCAGCGGGACGACGTCCAGCGGCGCCGCGCCTGGCGTCGCCGATGGTGATCCGGTCGGAGCCGCCCGCTCCGGGAGGGGCGCCGCGGGCAGCGCGTTGATCGTGTCGGTGGTGGATGGGAGGTTGGTCCACAGCCACCACGACTCTGCTCGATCGACGACCGAGCCGAGCCCGTGGGTGCGCAGCCAGTCCACCGTCCGCGCGTCGGTTGCCGCGTACCCCGGCGCGCGCAGCGCTCCCCAGTACGAGACGGACGCCGGCGGCACGGTGATCAGCAGTGCCGCGAGTCCGAGACGCGTCGCGAATCGCGAGCGGTAGCGTCGACCGGTCGGCGCGATCGCGCCCGTCACGATGGCGCCGACGACCGCGCCGACGACCCCGGCCGCGAGCTCGTCACTGAGCCAGTGGACCCCGCCGACGATCGCGATCAGGGCGAGCGCGACCGGTGCCGCAATCGCGAGGGCTCGCGTCCGCGACGAGAGACGTCCGAACCGGTGATCACGTGCAGCGAGGGCGAGCGCCGTGGTCGCCATCGCCGCGGCGACGGCGACGGCCGTGCCGGGGAACGAGGTGGTCGATGCGGCGATCGCCGCCGCACCGGCTCGCGGGCCCGGGCGACCGACGAGGTGCTGGGTGATCGCGGCGACCGCCTCTGCGGCAAGTGCCGCGACCGCGAGGGGTCCGGCGAAGGAGCGGCGCGATGGTCGGCGACCCACCAGCGCGACGACCACGAGTGCGACGATGGCGGCAACGCCGACGCGGTCCAGCAGCCCGATCGGTCGCAGCAGCGTCGCCAGCGGTCGGAGCTCGATGGACCGGCTCGCGCGGGCGATCGCATCGTCCGAGGGCTGCAGGAGGCCCGAGCCGTCAGGTGTCGCGGCCTCGATGCCGACCGCGCAGGAGATGCCGGCGGTGAGGACGAGGCAGCCGACGGCGCGTGCCCCACGGCCGACGGGGCCCGTCGTCGACGTCCCCGGGGACGTGGACGGATCTCCGACCCCGGGCGATCGGGGCCAGGCGGCCGCCTGGCTCGCCACCGCCGGGCCGCCGATGCCCGAGCGCTCGTTCGTCGATGACGTCACCTCGCCAGCGTGCAGTCGGCGGCATCAGCGGACCGTCTGCGTCAGGTAACGAGTCCACCAACTCTGCGCACTCGAGCACCGCGCCGAGGTCAGGGGACGTGGGTGATCACGATGGCTCCGCCGCCGACCTCGAGGGTGAGGTCGAGGGTCTGCACGGCGGTCCCGTTCGTGGCGGTCGGGGTGGCGGCGGAGCTCGGCGGCAGGTTGCGCTCGTCGACGACGCGGATGCCGTCGACCAGGTCGCGCCCGTCGACGCGGACCGCGCCGGCGCCGACGTCGGTGCGGAGGTGCAGCGCGGCGTCCGCCGGCACGATCACGTCGAGCCTGCCGAAGCCCACCGAGGCGACGAGCTGGTACGTGGCGGACTGCGCGTCGCGCAGGTCGATCGTCAGCCGACCGGCGCCGAGACGTTCGGTCCGGCTCGATTCCGTCGGGTCGGTGACGACGACCGTCCGCTCACCGGCGCCGCCTTCGAGCTGTGGCCTGGTGACCGCGAGGAACGACAGCAGCGCGCCGAGGACGAGGATCACGGGCACCCCGATCACCGAACGGTTGAACACCGCGCTGACCATCAGCCCGGCGATGGCGATGCCGAGTGCGATCATGGCCACGAGCGTGATCGTCGGGTGCCATGCGCCCGCGGCGTCGAGGAGCGCGGCGAACCCGGCGAACAGCGCACCGGCACCGATCGCGGCGAGCCCGAGCGGCCGGCGGCGCCGTCGGGGGACTGCCGGTCTCCGCGCCGCGGGGTCGACGACACCGACCGCGCCAACGCTGCCGATGCCGTCGGCGACGGGCCGGTCCGGG
>JAODBQ010000402.1 GCA_025464045.1 Ilumatobacteraceae bacterium | reverse complement strand
TCGAGGAACGTCAGATGTCGACGTCCACCCCGGACTCGGCGACCGCGCTCGTGAGGTAGCTGTCCTCGATCTCGGAGATGCGCGAGCGCAGGTCCGCAGCCGTACCCGACAGGACGATCCGGCCACGGCGCATGACGTACGCCGAGTCCGCGTAGCGCAGCGCCTGACGAACGTGCTGCTCGACCAGCAGCACCGCTGTGCCCTGCTCGTCAGCTGCCGCGCGCACCGCCTCGAGCAGCCGCTTGACGACGAGCGGGGCGAGGCCCATCGAGAGCTCGTCGGCGAGCAGCACCCGCGGATTGCGGCACAGCGCCCGGGCGAGGCTGAGCATCTGCTGCTCGCCACCGGACAGCAGCCCGCCGCGCACGTCCAGCCGGCGCTCCAGCTCGGGGAACAGCTTCAGCGCGACGGCGATCTCGACGCCGGCGACGCGCAGGTTGTCGCGCGTCGACAGCCCCATGAACACCGACTTCTCCTCGGTGACGAACATCAGGCCGCGTCGCGCCCGCTTGAACAACGGAGCCTTGGTCGGCGTCCCGTCGAGGACCACCTGACCGGAGATCAGCGGCAGCTCGCCGGCCAAGCCGAGCAGGGTGGTGGTCTTGCCGGCGCCGTTCGGGCCGAGCAGGGCGACGACCTCGCCGGGCCGCACGACGATGTCGACGTCGTGGATCACGGGCTGTGGGCCGTATCCGGTGGTGACCTTCTTTGCCTCGATCGCCGGCGCGAGCGACTCCCAGCGACCTGTCGTCGGACCAGTTGCACCGTCGACGGTGTGCATCTCCTGCGTCATCAGATCCGCACCTCCTGGGCGCTGTCGGTACCGGACACGTGACCGTTCGCGGCGGCAGCACTGGCATGCGCCGTCAGCTCGGCCTCGAGTGGATCATCGACCTTGGTGTCGTCGTCCTCGCCGAGGTACGCGGCGATGACACGCGGGTCTCGACGCACCTCATCGGGCGAGCCCTCGGCGATCTTCACGCCGAAGTCGAGCACGACGATGTGGTCGCACACGCTCATCACGAAGTTCATGTCGTGCTCCACGAGCAGCACGCCGATGCCCCAGTCGTCGGCAAGCCGGCGGACCAGGCTGGCCAGCTCCGCGGTCTGCGCGTCACCGAGGCCCGCCGCGGGCTCGTCGAGCAACAGGATGCTCGGCTGTGTGGCCACGGCGCGAGCGATGGCCAGCAGCCGGCGCTGACCGTAGGACAGGTCCTGCACCGCCCGGTCGAGGTCGTCCTCGATCTTGAACTCGGCGATCGCCGCCACGACCTGTGGCGGCAACGGCGGGTCGATCGGGTGGACCAGGTCGAGCACGTACGAGCGGCGGTCGCGTGGGTCGGAGGCGGCGCGGAGGTTGTCGAGCACGGTCGCGTCCTCGAACAGCTCCAGCGACTGGAACGACCGTGACAGTCCGGCACGCACCCGGCGGGCGGGAGGCATGCGGGTGATGTCGCGATCGTCGAGGCGCGTCGAGCCGGACGCTGCGCGCGTGAAACCGGTGACCGCGTCGATGACGGACGTCTTGCCCGCGCCGTTCGGTCCGATCAGCCCGGTGATCCGTCCCGGCTCGACCGTCAGCGAGACGTCCTGCACCGCGGTGACGCCCCCGTAGCGCACGGTGAGCTCGTTGACGTGCAACGTCAGCGGGGGGACCCGCAGCCGTTCACCGACGGGTGCCTCCAAGGGAGCTCGGGGCGCCACGGGCTCGACCTTGCGCTTGGGGATCGCGCCGGCGATCTTGCTGCCGAGCCACTTCATCTGCGCCGCCGATTCCTTGGCGATGCCGTCCTGGTTCTGCAGCACGAGCAAGATGACGATCGCCCCGCCGATCAGCTGGATGTACTTGGCGAGGCCGGAGAAGATCGCGTTCGAGACCTGCGCGCCGAGCGAACCGGGCGACATCGTCGCGCCGAAGATCGGTCCCATCAGGAAGCCGATGCCACCGACGAACGACCAGCCGACGGCGGTGATCGACGTGAAGCTCGTGAACTCCGTGCCGTACAGGATCGTGTCCTTGCGGAACGCCAGCAGCGTGCCGCCGACGGCGGCGATGCCGGCGGACAGCGCGAACGCGTACATCTTCGCCCCGGGCACGCTGATCCCCAGCGCGGCGGCGGCGCGCTCGTTGGTCCGCACCGCCAACAGCCGTCGACCGCTGCGGCCGCGACGCATGTTCGCGACCATCAGCACGAGGAGCACGAAGAAGCCGAGGCAGACGATCGCGTACCGGTCCGGGTGGGCGATGGCGTTGATGTCCAGGCCGAACAGGTGCGGCTTGCCGACGACCGTGCCGCCGAAGCCGCCGGTGAGACCGGCGTTGTTGAACACCATGAACTCGAGTGCGGAGCCGAGACCGAGGGTGAGGATCGCGAGGTTGAGGCCGCGGGCACGGACGGCCGGGATCGCGAACAGCGCGCCCAGCGGCACGGTGCACAGCGCACCGACGACCAACGCCGGCAGGAAGTCCCAGCCCGCCGCGTCCACCAGCCGTCCGGCGACCCACGCACCGAACCCGGCGAGCGCGAACTGGCCGAGCGACAGCTGACCGGCGTAGCCGGTGACGACCACGACGGACAGCAGGATCACGGCGATCGAGAACGTGGTCACCATCGACGACTGCCAGATGATCGGCACCGACAGGGTGAACACGACGGCGATGGCGATCCCGACGATCATCGGGATCGCACGGATCTTGCCGCTGCCGACGGCGGGGAGCTTCTGCAGGAAGTAGCCGCGGATCGGCAGCGCCTGCCCGCGCAGCACCATCACGACGATGATCACCGCGAACGGCAGCGAGCTGGACACGCCCGGGGTGTGGTTGTAGCGGGTCAGCTCGGTCTGCCCGATCCCCAGCGCCATGCCGGCGGCGAGGGCGATCGGGAACGAGCGGAAGCTGGCGACGAGCGCGGCGGCCATGGCGGCGAGCACCAGGTTCGTCATCGTCGAGACCTGGAGCGTGACGATCGGGGCGACGAGGATCGCCGCGAACCCGGCGAGCCCGGATCCGAGCGCCCAGTTCAGGGTGGCGATCTTGTCCGTCGAGAGCCCGATGGTCGACGCGGCGCGCTGGTTCTCGGCGACGGCCGTGGTCGCCAACCCGAACTTGGTGTACTTGTACAGCGCCCACAGGGCGACGCTGAGGACGACGGCGATGCCGGCCAGGATGAATCGGTCGATCGACACGGTGCGGCCGAACGGGTGCACGACGTTGTCGGGCAGCTCCACCTTGACGAACGTCACCCGGGCGCCGTAGCGGATGACCGCCCACGCCTGCAGGAGGATCAGCACGCCGAGCGTGGCCACGATCCTCGCCAGTGGTGAGGCGCGGCGCAGCTGGCGCATGACGAGCAGGTGGGTCAGCGCGCCGAGGGCCGCAGACGCGAGCACCCCGGCGATGAGGGCCACCGGGAACGACTGGCCGTGCTTGGTGCGCACCTCCCACTCCACGTACGCGCCGACCATGCCGATCGCGCCGTGGGCGAAGCTGAGCACCCCGGAGCCGCGGTAGATCACCATCAATCCCTGGGACGCGAGCGAGTACAACGCGCCCAACCCCAAGCCCAGAAGGGCGAAGCGGAAGATCTCGGCCATTGGTCAGTCCCCTCGGTGTGGGTCGTTGTCGAGTGGCCGCCGCCTGGTTGAAGAGGACGACGGCCCGCCGTGGATGAGCGGCAGCGTGACGGCGGCGACCTCGGTCGCCGCCGTCACGACATCCATCGATCCGAGCGTCAGCCCGGCTTGCCCTCGAGGGCGTTCGTCATGTCGTACAACTTGTCGTCGACCGGCGCGAGCTTGCTGTCCTTGATCACGTCGTAGGCCACGGACCTGTTGAACACCCGCGGCTCGCCGCCGCCCTGGCCCGTGTACGGCACCGTGAGGTCGAGCACCGGCACCATCCCGCCGGTGTTCACCGCCTTCGCCGCGTTGGCCGCGGCGAGGAACGTCGCACTGGTGATGTCGCCGGTCATCTTGCTGACGATGTCGTTGAACGCCTGGTAGGCGGCCCACGTACCGAGGCCGGCGAGGCTGTTCCAGTCGAGGTCCGGTGCCTTGTAGTCGACCAGCGCCTGGCGGTAGTCCTTCCACATCGGGCCGGCGATGTCCGGGTAGGCGTTCACCGAGATGCCGTTCTGGGTGAGGTCCGGGAAGTCCTCGGCGACCTTCGAGTTGAGGTTGCCCTGGTGGCCGTACAGCCGTTGCGTGCCCCCGAGCGACTTCATCGCCGGCAGGAACGCCTCCCAGTTGGCGTCGGAGATGCCGCCGTAGATGCAGTCGGTGCCGTCGATGGCCTGGGCCACCTGGGCGCTGTAGTCCTGCGCGGCGAGCGGGATCAGGATGAACTTCGCCTTGCCCGGATCGAACCCGGCTGCAGTGAACGCGTTCTTCGCCTGCGTGATCGCGATGTCGATCGCGGCGGTCTGGATGTACACGACCGCCGGGCTCTTGCAGCCGTCCTTGACCATCCTCGTCACCGCGCCTGCCGGCACGGCGAAGTTGGAGCCGAGCACGAACGAGATCGGGCTGGACAGCTCGATCTGGGCGATCGGGCAGCACGATCCGAACAGCGCGAGCTTGTTCTGCTCGAAGATCGTCACGGCCTGGCTGAAGTCGAAGCTGAACGAGCCGACCACGGCGACGTCGCCGTTGGCGACGGCCTTGCGGGCGCAGTTGGCGTCCTCGTTCGGGTCACCGCGTCCGTCGCACAGCTCGATCTGCAGCGGATGTCCGTTGATCCCTCCGTGGTCGTTGATCCACTCGCCGTAGATCTTCGCTGCTTCGTGGATGTTCGGGTACGGCGGCGTCGGCGAGTTGATCGGCGCGATGGTCATCACCTTGATCGGCGTGCCCGTTGCCTTGCCGACGGCGGGTGTCGCCAGTGTGCCGCCGCCGGCCGTCGTGGCTGCTCCCGCAGCCGTCGTGGCCGCACCCGCAGCCGTCGTGGCGGCTCCTGCAGCCGTCGTGGCCGACGCGGCGGCCGTCGTGGCCGCACCCGCAGCCGTGGTG
>JAODBQ010000354.1 GCA_025464045.1 Ilumatobacteraceae bacterium | reverse complement strand
GCAGCTCGCCGACGAGCCGGAGGTGCTGCGGATCACCGGCGTCCGCGACGACCGCCTGGTGCGTGAGGCCGCGCTCGTCGGCGCGCTCGCCGGCGGCGGTGAGGGCGCCGATCCGACGGTCGCCGACCTGCGTGAGGCCGTCCGCGGCGTCGCCCCGGGCCTGCGTCCCGGCGACTTCGCGACGCTCGATCCGCGCTACCGGGCGACGTCGTCGTGGTCGGCCGCCGACGTCGATCGCTTCGATGTGGTCCTGCGGTCCCGGGCGCACCCGACCGTCGACCCGATCCGCACCGTTGCGCCGGCGCCGTGGGGCACGTTCACCAACCGCCCGGCGCGGCCCGGGTCCGGTGACCTCGGCCCACAGCTGCGCGCCCACCTGCGCGCGACGCTGCCGGACCACATGGTGCCGAGCGCGTTCGTGGTGCTCGACGCGTTGCCGCGCACGCCGAACGGCAAGACCGACCGGGCCGCACTCCCCGCCCCCGACCGTGCCCGGCGCGAGGAAGGCGGAGCGGCCGTCGCCCCCGGCACGGACCTCGAGCGGTCGATCGCCGAGGTGTGGCAGGACATCCTCGCCCTCGACTCGGTCGGCGTGGCGACGAACCTGTTCGACCTCGGCGCCAACTCGTTGATGATGGTCCAGGCCAGCGCCCGTCTCGGCGACGTGCTCGGGCGGCGGCTGTCGCTCGTGGAGATGTTCGGCCATCCGACGATCCGCGCGCTCGCCGCGCACATCGGCGCCGACGGCAACGCCGGCGCGGACACGCGCTCGAGCCAACAGGGCCAGGACCGGGCCAAGGCGCGGATGAAGGCGATGCACCGCCAGCGCGAGGCACGCCGCCCAGGCCGGCCACGCTGACCGCACCACCACGACCGCACCAACACGACGGCACCAACACGACATGACCACCACCCGAGACGCCACCACGACGACCACCACGACGCGACCGCACGTCGCGCTCGTGCTCGAGCAGACGCTGGGGCACATCACCCACAGCGCCAACCTGCGCGCCAACCTCGCCGGCTCGCCGACGATCGATCCCGAGTTCATCGAGATCGCCCCGGATTCGTTCGGGTTCCTCGCACGCGTGCCGCTGCTGTCCAACTGGACGGTGCGCGCCGGCCTCCAGGCCCGTCGCCTGCTGCGCGCCGCACAACGTCGCCGACCGATCGCGGCGATGCTCGTGCACACGCAGGTCCCGGCCGTGCTGCTCGGACGCAGGATGGTGCGCACGCCGACGGTGGTGTCGCTCGACGCCACGCCGCTGCAGTACGACCGCCTCGGCGAGTTCTACGCGCACGAGGTCGGGCCGGCCCGGGTCGAGGCGTGGAAGAAGCAAGCCAACGAGCGCTGCTACGCCCGCGCCCGACACATCATCACCTGGTCCGATTGGACCCGCGACAGCCTCGTCGCCGAGTACGGCGTACCGGCCGCGAAGATCACGGTGATCACGCCGGGGGTCAACATCGACATGTGGCGCCACCCGGCTGGACGGCCGGCGGACGGCCCGGTGCGGATCCTGTTCGTCGGCGGCGACCTCGTCCGCAAGGGCGGCGATCTGCTGATCGCCGCGTTCCAACGCATGGCCGCCGACCCGGCGCTCCCCGCGGCCGAGCTGCACCTCGTCACGCGCAGCGCGGTCCCCGGGACCCCGGGCGTCGTCGTCCACCGGCTCGGCCCCAACGCCCCCGAGCTGGTCGAGCTGTACAAGCGCTGCGACATCTTCTGCCTGCCGACGCTCGGCGACTGCCTGCCGATGGTCCTCTCCGAGGCGGCCGCCGCCTCGATGGCGATCATCTCGACGTCGGTCGGCGCGATCCACGAGATCGTCCGCGACGACGAGACGGGCCTGCTGATCCCGCCGGCGGACGGCGCGGCCCTCGAGGCGGCGCTGCGCCGCGTGGTCGGAGATGCGGCGTTGCGCGAACGCCTCGGGCGGGCGGCCTGCGAGCTCGCGGTCCGCCGGTACGACGCACTCGCCAACGCCGAGGTGATCGCGGCGATGCTGGCCCGGCTGGCCGCCGGCGAGGACGTGGTCGCGCCCGACGTCCACGACCGGTAGCCGTCCGGAGGCGGCGCGGTAGGTCGAAAGACCCAAATCACGCTCCGTGGGCGGTCGCGGGACCCCTCCCGATCGGGGCGAAGTAGTATGCCCGACGTGGCAGCACCGGACCAACAGCTCATCGCCAGCAGGCGGGTCACAGCCAAGAAGGGGAAGCTCTTCGGACTGCGCATGGCCGAGTCGTTCTTCCGCCGGTGGCCGCTCTACGTGTTGCCGATCATCCTGTTCATCGGGCTCGGCGTGCTCCAGGCCAAGAACGTCCCCAAGGTCTACAAGTCGGTCGGTTCGGTCAACGTCTCGTCCAGCACCTTCCTGTCGGACCTCACGTCGGTGCGCACGCCCGACGTCGGCTACGAGACGCCGGCCACCAAGACCGCCCGGGACATCAACGAGCGGATGACGTCGGATGCGTTCGCCACCTCGGTCGCCGATGCCGCCGGTCTCACCACCGCGCTGTCCACCGGGCAGATCACCCTCGCCTACGTCCGCAGCCACGTCTTCGCCGCACCCACCGGCGACACGCTGCTGCAGGTCAGCTCGACCACGGACGACCCCACCCTGTCGCAGCGCCTCGCGACCGCCCTGATCTCGAGCTACACGCAGTACGTGCTCAGCGTCGAGGTCGCCGGGAGCAACACCGCCGCCGCGTTCTACACCGACCGGATCACCAAGGACCAAGTGGCGCTGACGAAGGCGTCCAACGACCTCGTGCAGTACCTCGACGCCCACCCGGCACCGGCCATCGGCAACCGCACGGACGTCGAGACGATCGCGATCCAGGGACTGCAGGCGACGGCTACCGCCTCACAGCAGACGCTCAACGACGACACGGCCAAGCTCGACACGGCCCAGCTGGCGATCACCTCGGCGGAGAGCGACATCGGTCAGCGGCTCAAGGTCGCCGACCAGCCACTCGTGGCGAGCGCGCCGGAGCCGACCAAGATGAAGCAGGTCTTCGCCCTCGCCATCTTCGCGCTGCTCGGCCTCGTGGTCGTGGTGGTCGGGCTGATCGTGGCGGCACTGCTGGACAAGGCCGTGCGCTCGTCCGAGGACATCGGCGAGGCGACGGGACTCGAAGTCGTGGCGACCATCCCGGTCCGGCGCAAGAACAGCCGCTCCGGCCGGAGTGCCTCGCCCGAGCTCAGCGGCACGGCGTGATCGGAGGATGACGATGCAAAGGCGGAGCATCACAGTGGTGGGCGCACAGCCATGGCGCGCATGAGCCGCAAGGCGGCACCCGAGACCCGGGGCCCGGCGAGCCCCGACGAGCGCGCCCCCGGGCCGCCCAGCTCGGCGGAGGTCACCCCCCTCAACCGCACGGCCCCGGTGCCCACGCGCAACTCCCTGCGGCTGTCGCCGCTGCTCGGGGCGATGCCGTCCGAGATGGTCGAGACGTTCCACTACCTGGTCGCTCGGCTGCAGCTCACCCCCGACGCGCTCCTCTCACCGATCGCGGTCGTCGCCGCGACCCACGGCGAGGGCGTCACCACGGTCACGCGCGCGCTCGGCGCCGTCATCGCCAACGACCTGGATGCGTCGGTGTGCATCGTCGACCTGTCGTCGCCGATCCCGCCGAACCACAAGGACGCGGCCACCACCGTCGGCCTGTTCGACGTCGTCGATCAGGCGCTGCCGCTCAGCCAGGCGCTGCGTACCACCGCTGACGACCGGTTGATGGTGCTCGGCTCGGGTGTCGGCACCCCTGCACAGGCACGCCAGCTGATCCGCACCCCGGCGATGGGCCAGGTGTTCGAGGAGCTCGGCGCGATGTTCGACTACGTGCTGCTGGACGTGCCGCCGATCCTCGTCGGCAGCTCGGGCGTGGCCATGCTGCGGCACGCGCGGAGCTACGTGCTCGTCGTCCGTCACGGGCGCACGCCGATCGCCCAGGTCCGTGCCAGCGCCGACGAGCTCCAGTCGCTCCATCCGATCGGGGTCGTGATGAACCACGTCTCGACGAAGATCCCGAAGAGGCTGCGCCGCTTCTTCACCGCGTGACGGCCGGGGTCCACGCATGAAGGTCCTCATCGCCTTCCTGATCGGGATGTTCGTGGTCGCCGCGTTCCCGCGGTGGTCCGTCTCGCTGCGGCGCCGGCCGATCCTGATCCTCGGGATGGCCGTCGTCGTGGCCGCCAGCTTCACGAGCCTGCGGGTGATCGGCGTATGAGCAGTCCGGTCGGTCGGCTGCCGGCCAACACGATGTACGTCCGCCGGTCGCACGGCGTCGGGCTGACCGTCTTCATCATCGTCACGTCCGGGTTCTTCGCCGCGATCGCGAGAGCGACCGCGCCGAAGCCGTTCGCCCTGGCGGTGATGCTGATGATGCTCACCATCCTGGCGTGGTGCCTGCGCCCGATGGTCGGGCTGTGCGCCACGGTGTTCTTCGCGCTGGTGGCCGACAACACGACGTCGCCGTGGTACCCGTTCCTGAAGGGCTTCTCGTCCGTCGAGTCGATCATGTTCGTCTCCAACGCGTTGATCGTCAGCCCCTACGAGCTCGTGCTCATCGCCTCGCTCCTGGCGTTGTTCGGCAGGTACCTCGTGCTCGGCACGTGGGAGCTCAGCATCGGTCGGCTGGCGGGCGCGGTCGCGGCGTTCACCGCGTTCGTCCTCCTCGCGCTCGCCCACGGCTACGTCACTGGGGCGAACACCCAGATCGCACTGTTCGAGGCGCGGCCGTTCATCGCCTTCTTCACGGTCTACATCCTGGTCAGCAGCGTCTGCCACACGCTCGCCGACTACCGCCACGTGATGTGGGCGGTGCTCGCCGCGATCGGCGTCCACTCGTTGATCGCGTTCCAGTACATCTCGACGCGCAACGAGGATCAGCTGAAGCTCACCGAGTCGCTGCTGGACCACGGCGCGGCGATGCGCATGGACGTGCTGATCGTCTTCGTCATCGCCGCGTGGCTGTTCCCCGGCACGTCGCGCCGGCTGCGCTTCACCACCACGCTGATCCTCGTCCCGGTGTTCACGGTGTACCTCATCGCCGAGCGACGAGCCGCCGTCGTCGGACTCGTCGGTGCGCTCGCACTGCTCGCAGTGGTGCTGTTCTGGCACAGTCGACGACTGTTCTTCCGGGTCGTGCCGATCGCCGGACTCCTGCTGGCCGCGTACGTCGGCGCGTTCTGGAACTCCACGTCCACCGCCGCGTTCCCGGCGCAAGCGGTGAAGTCGGTGATCTCCCCCAGCTCGGTCAGCGACCGCAACCAGAGCTCGGACCTCTACCGCATCGTCGAGAACCTCGACCTCAACTACACGATCCAGACGGCGCGGATCACCGGCATCGGCCTCGGCCATCCGTTCTACCGCCCGTATCCGCTGCCGGCCCTCGTGTCCTCGTTCGAGTACGCGGCGTACATCCCGCACAACTCGTTCCTGTGGGTGTGGATGACGATGGGCTTCGGCGGATTCGTGGCGATGCTCTACATGATCGGCCGTGCTGTGGCGCTCGGTGCCACGAGGATCCGCAGCTGGTCGAGCGGCACCGACCTCGTGGTCCTGCTCACGTTCGTCCTCTCGGTGGTCATCTTCTCGATCTTCTCCTACGTGGACATCGCCTGGGACGCGGGGAACCTGACGTTGCTCGGCGCTGCCGTCGCCGTGTGCGCGAACTACCCGTACGGCCCGAAGCGGCTCGTCAGCGTCGGCCCGCTCGAGGAGGAGCAACGCGCGGACGACGAGCCGCCGGACCGTCCGATGAGTCCGGTGCGCGTCGGCCCGAGCGGGTCGCGGCGATGACGGGCGCCCCGCCCGGACGCGTGCTGCTCACCGTCTCCGGACGGATCCCCGAAGGTCTGCCGGCTGCCGTCGCGAGCGGCGCCCGCCCACGTGCGGACTACGTCGAGCTCAGCGCGTCGCTCGGCGCCGACCTCCTCGCCAGGCCCGCCCCCGAGCGCCGCAGTCGCCTCGGGCAGCTGCTCGTGCGCCTGGTCGGCGAGGACGTGGCCATGGCGTGGACGTCCGCGCGGCGACGCCGCCGGTACGACGTCATCCTCACCGATGGTGAGCAGGTCGGCCTGCCGCTCGCCGCGATGCTGTCGGTCCTCGGCCGCCGCCGGTCGACCAAGCACGTGATGATCGTGCACATCATGTCGGTCCCGAAGAAGGCCCGGCTGTTCCGCCTGCTGCGCCTCGGCCGCGGCATCGACGGGTTCATCGTCTACGCGTCCGCGCAGCAGCAGTTCATCACCGCCACGCTCGGCGTGCCCGCCGAGCGGGTCTTCCTCACGCCGTTCATGGTCGACTCGGCGTTCTTCAGCCCGGCCCGTGCGCACACCGACCCCACCATCGATGCCGGCCGCCGACCGACGATCTCCACCGCCGGGCTCGAGTTCCGCGACTACCCGACGCTCGTGCAGGCGGTCGGCGACGTGGACGCCGACGTCGTCGTCGGCGCGGCGAGCCCGTGGTCCAAGCGCACCAGCGAGATCGACGCAGGCGAGGTGCCCGCGAACGTGCGCGTCGCCAAGTTCAGCCTCGCCGAGCTGCGCGACCTGTACGCGCGGTCCGCACTCGTGGTGATGCCGCTGCACACGTCCGACTTCCAGGCCGGGATCACGACGATCCTCGAGGCGATGTCGATGGAGCGGGCGATCGTCTGCACCACGACGCCTGGCCAGACGGACACGATCGTGGACGGCGTCACGGGCGTCTACGTACCGCCCGCCGACCCCGTCGCGCTGCGCGCCGCGATCGTCGAACTGCTGGCCGACGACGCGCGTCGCCAGGAGCTGGGGCGGGCGGCGCGTGCATGGGTGGTCACGCACGCCGACATCGACCGCTACGTCGCCAACCTCGCCGAGATCGTCGATCGCTACCGGCCACCCGTCGGCCGCTGAACCGGCCCCACGACCGACACGGCGCCTTCGTCGTGCGACCGACGTGGCGGAGTCGGAGTCGTTCAGCACGGCGCGAGTCGCCCGACCGAGAGAACCACGCCGAACGACTCGCGCCCGCTCGAGCGACTCGGACACCGGCGGTGCGACTCGGACACCGGCGGTGCGACTCGGACCGACCCCCGCCCGACCCCCGCTGACGCGGTCGGCGGTGAACGTCTCTCCCGTCAGGAGATGACGGCCTTGGCTTCCTCGCCCGGCAGCAGCGCCCAGGTGACCTCCGGGGTGCCGTTGAGCAGCCGGTCGGCCACCTCGACGCCCATCATCACCGAGTGGTCGGTGTTGCCGATCTCGTAGCGCCACGCGCCGAAGCGGCCGCGCGAGTAGATGTCCCGTTCGGCGAGCCACGGTTGGACCACCGCCAGCGCGGCATCGCGGGTGACGGTGGGCACCGGGTAGGAGTACGGCACGGTCATCAGCTGCTTGCTGACGATCTTGTGCTCGGCCTGCTCGGGGCTGAGCAGGTCGCATGCAACCATCCCGGCGATGGTCCGCTCGACGACGTCCTCCACGTTCTCGTCCTTGTACGGCGACTTGGACACCTCCGCCAGCAGCGAGAAGTGGTCGGCGCCAGGCGTCATCTTCGGCGAGTAGTTGGACAGGTACGTGACCCGGTAGAACGGCGAGTCGTCGCCCGGGAAGTACATCCAGCACTTGGTGCTCGGACACGGGTCGGCGACGCCGATGCCGATGAACAGGCCCTCGGTGTGGGTCAGGCTCGCCGTGGCCGCGAGCACGTTCGCCGGGCAACCGACGATGCACTTCACGAGCTCCTTCTGCGGCATCGTCGTGACCAGCCGGTCGTAGGTGGTCGACGTGCCGTCGGCGAAGTCGATCGACTTCGCCACGGGATCGATGGCGACCACCTTCTTGCCCAGCTCGACCGGCTTGGGCAGCGACTCGGCGATGCGCTCGTAGAGCAGCCCGGTGCCGAGCAGGGGGAACTTGAACTTGTTGTTCGGGCCCCAGCTCACGTCGTCCCGGTTGGCGAGCTGGTTCTCGAGGATCCGCCGCAGGTTGACCTCGGGCACGCGATCGCCCTGCCAGGTCGTGCCCATCTGGTCGAGCGGCGTCGCCCACACCTT
>JAODBQ010000181.1 GCA_025464045.1 Ilumatobacteraceae bacterium | reverse complement strand
GTCGATCGAGTCGCGCCGCGAGCAGATCGGCGATGTCGTCCGACGGGAGCGCCCGTGTGGTTTCGTCGGGGCGGATGGTCGGGGCAGCGGCAGGGTCGGCTGCGGACGTCGACGCCGACGTCGAGGCGACCGTCGACGCAGCGGCGGACGGAGCGGCCGGCGGGTCGGCCCGATCGATGTAGGCGGCGAGCAGGTGGTCGACGAGCGCGGTGACGCTCGGATGTTCGAACAGCAGCGTCGCCGGCAGCTCGGCGCCCAGCGCCGTGCCGAGCAGGTTGCGCAGCTCGACCGCCATCAACGAGTCGAGCCCGAGATCGTGCAGCGGCTCGCCGAGCTCGATCCGCTCCGGGTCGTCCACGTCCAGCACCCGAGCCGCGAGCCTGCGCACCTCGTCGCGCAACAGCGCACGCTGACGTCGTTCGGGGAGACCGCGCAAGCTGTCGCGCAGCGCGAGGACCGCGAACGGCTCGTCGCCGGCCGGGACGTGCTGGGCATCGAGAGCGCGCATCGATCCGATGAGGTCACGGAACAGCATCGGCTCTGCGCCCGGCGCGAACCGACCCACGACGTCGCTCCAGTCCGCCGAGTGCACGAGCACCTGTGCGGGGCCGTCGCCCTGCATCGTCGTGGCGATCACGTGGCCGAGCGCGGCCAGCCCCTGCGCTGGGGAGAATGCTCCTGGGGTGGCGTCGATCCCGTGATCCGCCGCTGCGCCGACACCCGTCCACACCCCCCAATCGATGCTGACGGCGGGGGCGCCGAGCGCACGCAGCCGAGCCGCGGTGGCATCGAGGTAGGCGTTGGCCGCCGCGTGGTTGGCCTGGCCGGCCGACCCGGCGACGCCCGCGCCCGAGGCGAAGAGCACCAGGAAGTCGAGCTCGCGCGGATCGAGGTGGCGGACGATGGACTCCGTCCCGAACACCTTCGGACCGAAGACGACCTCGAAGTGCGCCCAGTCCTGGCGGAGCACGGCCGCGTCGGCGAGCGCGCCGGCGTTGTGGATCACTCCGCGCAACGGCGCGAGCGCCCGCGCCCGTTCGATCACTCGCCTGACATCGGCGTCGTCGGCCATGTCGGCGCGCTCGGCAACGACGACCGCGCCGAGCGACCTCATCCGTTCGATCGCCTCGATCGCAGCCGGATCCGGGTCGTGCCGGCCGAACAGCACGACGTTGCGCGCGCCGTGCTCGACCAGCCAGCCGCCGACGAGCAGCCCGATGCCGCGCAGCCCGCCGCTGACGACGTAGCTGGCACCCGGGTCGAGCCCGAGCGGCGGTGCGGTCGTACGCGGCGCACGGACGATGCGCGGGACGCGGCGCTCGTCGCCGCGGAGCGCGACCCGCGGTTCGTCGTCGGGCTGGCGCAGCTCGCGCACGATGCGCCGCGCGGTGTCCCCGATCTCGTCGACCCCGTCGACGTCCGCGCTGGCGACGTCGATCCGGCGACAGCGCAGCTCCGGGTGCTCGAGCTCGACGACGTGGCTGAACCCCCACGCGGTCGCTCCCTCGGCATCGCCGACCACGCCGTCACCGACGTCCTGGGCGCCTGCAGTGACGATCCACAGCGGGCATGCCCGAGGCGCGTCGAGGAGGCCGAGCACCGTGCCCAGCACGTTCTCGATCCGCCGCACGTGCCGGGCCCGCGTCGCCTCGACCGAGAGATCACGTCGGGCGACCGGCGCGCTGGGCTCGATGGCGAGCACCACGCCCGCTGGAGGATCGGAACGGAGGATGGCATCGACCGCATGGCGTTCGCCCGCGGCGAGCCTCGTCACCAGATCGCCCGAGGCGATCAGCTCGTCCGCGAGCGCGCCGGGCAGCGGACCGTCGCCGATCAGCAGCCAGCTCCGCCGTGCCGGCGTGGCGACCGGGGTCGGCTCGGTGGCGCGATCCCCCTGCGTCGAGGCGACGATCACGGCTTCGCGCTGCATCGACGGTGCGACTGCCCGGTTCGGAGTGGCGGCGGCGGCAGCGAAGCCCGAGTCGAGCAGCAGCGAGCACCATTGCTCGTCGTCGAGCAACGCGTAGTCCGGGCGCAAGTCGGTGTCGTCGAAGGCCCACCATCCGGGCGTGAAACCGACCGTGAGATCGGAGAAGCGCTCGCGCGTGGTCGCCTCCAGCATCACGAGCCGCCCGCCGCTCGCGAGCAGGTCGCGCACGTTGGCAAGCGTCCTGCGCAGGTTCGGCGTGGCGTGCACGACGTTGGCGGCGATGATCACGTCGAAGCTGCCGGGACCGAAGCCCTGAGCCGCCGGATCACGCGATGCATCGAGCACGCCGAAGCGAACCGACGGCACGCCCCGCAACCGATCACGGGCGCGAGTCGTGAACGTGGGTGAGATGTCCGTGAACAGGTAGTCGGTGTCACGGTCGCCGAGTGCGTCGAGCACCGCATCCGTCGTCGCGCCGCTGCCGGCACCGATCTCGAGCACTCGCAGCCGCCGACCCGCGGGAACGTTGCGGACGCTCTCGCCCACGGCGCGTCCGACGAGGTCGTTGAACGCGTGGGCGAGTGGCAGGTCGCGATAGATGCGTTCCATCTGCGCGGTCGAACCGCCGGGAAACAGCACCTGCAGAGGATCCACTTCGCCGGTGACCATGCCGGCGAGCTGGGTCCCGCACCGCTCGACGATGGCGATCTCAGCCGCGAACGCCGGGTACGTCTCGATCAGCCGGGCGTGCAGCAGGGCGGGCAGCGGCGCATCCGAGCGGACCACGACCCATTCCCCGTCCTCGAGCAGCAGCCAACCGTCCTCCGTCATCATCTCCAGCATCCGCCGCAGGAGCCGGTGATGAGCGGGCACGATGCCGAGCTGCGCGGTCAGTGCGGCGAAGCCGAAGCGTCGACCCGGCCGCAGCTCCAGTCCGAGCGCGCCCAGACCTTCCACGACGTACGCCGCGCACAGCTCGTCGAGCCGCGGGAGGAACTCGTCGTAGCGGGCCGTCCCGTACTTCGCAGCGATCCCCGGGGCGAGCGGATCGACCTGCGCGACCACGTCGACGACGGGTACAAGGAACTCCTCGGGTGCCACGTCGCGGACCGACGGGTGGGCCCGACGCGACCACGAGATCGCGTACAGCAAGCCGTCGACGTCGTCAGCGGGGTCGCTGTCCGGTACGGGTGGCGCATCGTCGATCGGCCATGGACCGACACCTTCGGCCCAGTAACGCTCGCGCTGCATCGGGTAGGTGGGCAGGATCGGCCTCGTGTACGTGGCCCCGCCGTGGCGGGCCGACCAGTCGACCGCCACGCCGCTCGCCCACACGGTGGCGAGGCTCGTTGCCATCTCACGCGACTCGGGGCGGCCCTTGCGCAGCGAGTGCACCCAGCGCAGCTCGGGAGATCCGAACGTCCGCGCCGCCATCCCGATCAGCGTCGGCTGCGGACCGATCTCGAGGAACAGACGCCGACCTTGGGCGACGAGTGCGGCCATCGCCGGACCGAACAGCACCGGCCGACGGACGTGATCGGCCCAGTACTCGGGCCGGCCGAGCCGATCGAGACCAGCTGGCTCGCCGAACACGTTGGAGATGATCGGCACCTGCGGCTCGTGGAACTCGACCGCACCCGCCGCCGCGGCGACGTCGTCGACGATCGTGTCCATGACGGGCGAGTGGAAGGCGTGTGAGACCTCCAGGTCGCGGGTCTCGAACCGTCCGGCCAGCGCATCGATCACCGCCTGCACGGCGCTGCCGTCGCCACTGATCACCGTGCTCGCCGGTCCGTTGACAGCCGCGATCGACACCGTCGCCGCGTGCGCCACGAGCACCGGCTCGAGGTCCTCGCGCGAAGCGAACACGGCCACCATCCGCCCTCCGCCCGGGAGTGCTTGCATCAGCCGACCGCGAGTCGCGATCAACGACAGGCCGTCCTCCAAGCTGAACAGACCTGCGACGTGTGCGGCCGCGTACTCGCCCACGCTGTGGCCGACGACGGCGGACGGCACGACACCCCACGAGCGCCACAGGGTCGCCAGCGCGACCTGCAACGAGAACATCGCCGGTTGGGTGAACCCTGTCTGGTGGATGCGTCCGTCGTCGGCGCCCCACATCACGTCCAGCAGTGCGATGTCGAACTGCTGCCTGAGGAACGCGTCGCAGCGCCCGAGCACCTCGGCGAACACCGGCTCGCGCTCGAACAGCTCGCGGCCCATGCCCGCGTGCTGCGCGCCCTGGCCGGTGAACAGGAACACCGGCAGCGCCGCGCGACTCGACTGCACGTGCGTGCGCATCGGCCGGGGACCGGCGCGACGATCGCCGACGACGAGCAGCTGATCGCGCAGCTCGCCGATGCTCGCGGCGACGAA
>JAODBQ010000313.1 GCA_025464045.1 Ilumatobacteraceae bacterium | reverse complement strand
CTCGGCGAGCACGCGGCACGGCTCGCCGACGTGCTCTCGCTGGTCGACGCCATCCCGGCGCGCTGCCGGAGCCCCCTGCTCACAGCCCCGCGCCTCGTCTCGCGGTGAGCGCGCTCACGCTGGCGCAGCGGATCGTCGCGATCGACGCCGCGCTCCTCGCGATCCCGCATGCCTTCGGCGGCGCCCTCGCCCTCGCCTACTACGCCGAACCTCGCGCGACGATCGACATCGACCTGAACGTGTTCGTACCATCGACGCGGTTCGACGACGTCGCTGCTCCCCTCGTCGCGCTCGGCGCCGAGGCCGGCGAGCCGGCGGTGGCCGACCTCGTGCGCCGCGACGGCCAGGTCCGCGTGATGTGGGAGACGACTCCGATCGACCTGTTCTTCGCCTACGACTCGTTCCACGACGCCGCACGCGCGGCACGGCGCACCGTGCCGTTCGCCGATGGCACCATCCCGATCCTCGGTCCCGAGCACTTGATCGTGTGCAAGGCCGTGTTCAACCGCGCCAAGGACTGGATCGACATCGATGCGATCCTCGACGAGGACACCGAGCTCGACGCGGCGGAGGTGCTGCGCTGGGTCGGGCGCATCGCCGGTGACGACGATCCGCGCTTCGCGCGCATCGTCGCCGCGCTCACCCGCCGGACGTCGTGACATCACGCCACGTCGCGAACGTGTGGAGGCGATGCGCTCCCGATGGTGGTCGACAGCGTGAGGTGGAGGGCCTATGTTGGACGGCGGTGACGACGAGCCGACCATCGCCCGACGAGGTCCGGGCAACGACGAGCGAAGCCGCGCGCTCGATGACCCCGCAGAACGTGCCGGTCAACGCGTATCGAACCCCCGGTGCGTTCGTCATCGTGGCGCCGTTCCCGGCCGTGACCGAGAGCGACGTCACGGTGGAGCTCACCGGAGACGGCGTTCGATTCTGGGCGGAGCTGCGCAGCGCCGGACCACGCGAGTACGCGATCCACGAGTGGGAGTACGGCGGCTACGAGCGGACCGTCGAAACGCCGGCTGGGTTCGGCTCGGGCGTCGAAGCATCGCTCACCAACGGACAGCTCGTCGTGCGGGTCCTCAGTGGTGACTTCACGGCGGACGTGCGGATCCGCCCGACCTCGAACTGAACCGATCCCGCTCGGAACGTGGCCGGTTCGGTGCTGACGTTCACGACACGTCCGTCAGACCGAAGGCTCCGAGTCCGTGGCGTCGGCGTCGTTGCCGATCAGCGCGACCACCTGTCGGGCACGATCGACCTCACGCAACAGCGCGTCGATCAGCTCGTCGCCCGGGATCACCGCCGCGAGGATGTCGTAGGGGTTGACGTGCTCGGGCGAGCGCGTCAGCAGCTCTGCGCGGTGATCTGCCACGAGCTCGTACAGCTCGGCACCTCGCGTCGGAGCCGTGGGGTACACGTAGCGCAGGTGCGCCGGCGGGTAGAACAACGAGACGACGACGTCGCTCCCACTCGGCTCGAAGAGGAAGTAGGCGACCACCGGTTGGTCGTCGACGGCGCTGCGCACGATCGCGGACTCACCCCGACGGAGCCGCACGGCAGCGTCGGCGAACTGCGTGCCGAGCGCGGCGAGATCGCCGAGCACCCAGTGCAACGGCATCCAGTCCCGTCCGTGGGTCTCGAAGAACAGCGTCGCGTCGCCGAGCCGAACCGCCGGCCACGGCGTCGACTGCTCGTGGAGCTCGAGCAGGTCGGCGAGCGCAACCGCCTTGTCGACGCTGCGGTCGGCCAGCAGTCCGAGCTCGAACCGGTTGACTCGGGTGGAGGTGGCCATCAGATGGCGCCCAGGAAGAGGCGGCCGATCGCCGCCATCATGTGCGGGGGCACCGCACCACCAGCCGGGAAGAACTGCATCAGCGTGGCCGACGGAGCGAACCACTGGACTCCGACCGTGTAGCCGGGGTGGTCGACCTGATCGAACGCACCAGCCGAACCTGTGCCGTTGCGGACGCGGTCGACCTGATCGTGCACGGCGGCCGTCTGCATCGCGGCGATCGCGTTGGCCCGCACCGTTGCTGCCGTCGTGCCCACGGGCCACATCGAGCTCGGTTGGTTGCCGTTGCCGCGGAAGATGTTCGCCGACGTGAACTCGTAGTGCGCGTACATGTGGCCGGCCGCGAAGTGCGCCATGCGGGCCGTCTGGAGCTTGATCTTGACCCGGTCGACCGGCGGCCCGAATGTGTGGCTCGCGGCGCCCGCACCCGCGACGGCCGCCGGAACACCGACGTTGCCGTCGGCGATGAAGTTGTCGACGCGGTTCATGAGGTAGGTCCAGTCGTCCACGTGCAGGGAGCTGAGGCACTTCTCGGCGTTGGCCGCGGTGAAGGCGTTGTCGTGCACCAACAGGTAGAAGCGTTCGATCTGCGTCCTGTCGAGCTTCGCATTGGTCTCGGCGGCCTTCACGAACGCCTTGAGCTGGTCCGTGGTCCACGCGTCGGCGACGGCGTCGCGCAGCACGAAGAACGCCGTCCCGACCAGGTACTCGCCGGTGCACTCCGCACCCTCCATGATCTTCAACGCATCGTCGGCAACCACGTTCTCGGTGGCGATGAGCGTGCAGAACGTGTCGAACTGCACCTTCGTCGGCTTCGAGAGCGCGCCCGCGGCCTGGACGAGCGTGACGATCTTGTCGACGGTCCACGTCGCCACCAGCAGCGTCTCGATGCTGGACAGCGCGTCGGTCAGGAAGCCGGCCGTCACGCTCGCCTTGAGGAACTTCTCCGCCGAATCGACGGAGAGGTGCGTCCGCTCGATCAGCCCCTGGAACCTCCCCAGCTGCCAGTCGCTGAGCTTGGCGTCCTGCTCGGCCGCCGCGAGGACGCGCGCGACGTGCGGACACGTCCAGGTGAGATCGAGCAACCTGTTGGCCACGCGGACACCGTGCGTGACGAACCACGGCAGCAGACCACCAGGGCAGTCGAGCAGCAACGTTGCCCGGACGGCGTTGATCGGCCCGTCTGCCGTCGCGCTCGCGTAGAACGCGGGGAGCGGCACATCGGTGCCGACGGCGAGGTGCTGCACCTTGAGCACGACGTCCGCGGCATCGCCGGCTCCCCACGCCGCGCACATCAGTTTGATCGTGGGAACACACGCCAGCAGCACAGCGGGGCGGATGCCCTTGTTGATCAACGTGCGCGCGGTCGCATCGCCGTAGTCGACGCGGATCCGGGCCCGCTCGGTCGGGTCGGGAACGGCGACCGCCAGCGCGTCCATGTCGGTGGCGTGTGTTCGTGCTTCGGCTCCGATCTGTCGACCGGTCTGCTGCTCCGCATCGCGCACGTCGACGGATGATCGGTGCTGTTCTTCGGCCGTCGTCTGCTGGGCACGCTCGGCGTCGCGATCCTCCGCCTTGACCGCGCGTTCGTCGCTCGCGGAGCTCGCCGTGGAACGCTTCTCCTTCGCGCGCTGCTCGATCGGATCGCTCTCGGACCGCAGCTGCTTCGCGCGAGCGGCGCCCGTCTCGCTCTCCTCGTGCTTGACCTTCGCCGTCGCGTGGGCCTGCTCGGCCTCCTCGCGCCGCTGGTCGACCATCTTGCTGGCATCCGCAGATGGCGCCTGCGACAGATGGCGACCGTAGAACGCCATGCTCGACGTCATCGCCTCCGCCTTGACCGTCGCTCCCTTGGCAGCCGACGCGGAACCCTGCGCTGACTGCTCGGCCTCCGCCGCGGCCTCGATCGCCTCCGTGGCGAGCTTGTCCGCTTCGTCGGCCTCGTCGGCGCACCTGCGCGCGTGGTCGTCCGCGAGCTCGAACAGCTTGGTGGCGGCCGCCGCCGCGGCCGTGCGCTCCTGGACGGCCTTGTCCTTCTTCACGACGTCATTGCGCGCTGCGACGATCCTGGCGAGGGCCGCTGCGGCGCGCTGCGCGCGATCGGCTGCGGCGACGCCGTCGTCGCGCAGCAGCGCCAGCAGCGAGGTGGTCAGCTGGATGCAGGTCCGCAGCTGCGTCTCCGACCGGTCAGCGGCATCCGCGATCAAGTGGTGTTCCGCAGTGGCGACCTTCCACGCGGCGACCTGCCGCAACGCTTCGGCTGCATCCGTGTCGAACGCGGCGCACAGCGACGCAAGCTCGGTGCTGGCCTCGCGACCGGCTGCGGCGAACTTCTTCGCGTCGCTCGATTTCGTTGCACCCAACGTCGCGCGCAGCTGACCAAGTGCGATGTCCACCTTGGCCTGGCTGGCGACGGTGCGGGTCTGCGTCGCCGACCTGAAGTCGTTGAGCTTCGCGTCGATGTTCGTCAACGAGCTGTTGGCCGCGACCTCCGTGCCGCCGATCGTGATCTCACATGCCTTCACCTGGGCACGGCACGTGTTGATCGCCTGTGTGTACCCGGTGCCGGTCTTGTCCTTCTTGGCCGACGCCACGTGCTCGTCCGCCTTCGTGGCGATGGCGTTGAGCTTGAGCTTCTCGTCCGCGAGCTGCTCGACGGTGATGCCCTTCTTGAGCGCGGCGTCACGGATCTTCTGCGCGTCGACGACGAGGACCTTCAGGGCTTCGTGCGCAGCCTTGGCCTCGCCCACACGTTGCACGACGGGGCCGGCGACGCGACCGGTCACCGTCGCGGCGGTGCGCTGCACGGGCGCTGCGCCGAGCTCGACGGATCGGCGCAATGCCGGCGCGCCCTCGCGCCGAACGACGCGATTCACCTGGCCGGTCTGCTGGACGACGTGGGTCAGCTCGTGCGCGAGCAGGTGCTGCCCGTCGCTCGACGATGTGTCGGGGACCCCGTCCCGGAAGAAGATGTCCTGGCCGACGGTGAAGGCCTTGGCCTGGATCCGGTTGTTGAGGTCCGCCGCGCGCCGACCTGCGTGCACCCGGACGCCACTGAAGTCGGCGTCGAACGCGGACTCCATCGTCGAGCGCGCCTCGCTGCGCAGTGCAGCGCCCCCGCCGCGGCTCGACTGGATCTGACGTTCGGTGTCGTGGTCGAGATCGAGATCGACGAGCGCCGACCTGGCGACGCCAGACGTTCGCCGCTGGATCCGTTGCGCCGCGGCGGCCGTTTGCGTCGCATCGGGATCAGCGCGCGCGACGGTGTCCCGTCGGAGCGAGCGCACCACGCGTGCGGCGATCGCGTCGGCCTCGCGCTCGAAGGGGTCGTCGGCAGCGCCGACAGCCAACTTCGCCTGCGCGACGGTGCGGCTGGATGCGCGTGCACGCTCGGCACCGTGGCGTGGAGATGGCCGACGCTGCGCCGCGGCGGGCTCCGCCTCCGCAGCGGACGTGGCCACCGCCTGTTCATGCTCCATCTGGTCCACCTGAGCGCCTTGCGTCCGCGTTGACGTCGCGGTGCGACCATACTGGAACACCTGCAGCGATCAACCACGGGGAGTGGGCGCTCGAGGGCGCCAGGTGGAGAACGCCGTCCCGCGCAGGCGTCGCCGCGGCCACGGCGAGGGGGAGCCTCTCGACGCGCGCGGCGGGAGACAGAGCCGGCGGTCAGATGACGGAGGTGGCGATCAGCACCAACGTGACCGCGGCCGCCAGGAACCTGTACCAGCCGAACAGCGTCAGGTCGTGGCGCTCGAGGTAGCCGATGAGCCACCGGATGGCGAGCACCGCGGCGACGAACGCGAACGCTGCGCCGATCAAGGGCGTGGCGATCCCGAACTGGTCGACGAGGGTTCCCCCGTCCTTGAGCAACTTGAACGCCGTCGCTGCCGACAGCGTCAGGAAGCCGAGCAGGAAGCTGAACTCCACGGCAGCCGGCATCGCGACACCGATCAGGAGCGCAGCGACGATGGTCGCGAGCGAGCGGCTCGTGCCTGGCCACAGGGCGAGGCATTGTGCGAGCCCGATGATCGCGGCCTGACGGTAGGTGATCGCGATCAACTGGTCGCCTGGTGCCGCTGAGGCATCACGACTCGGGATGCGACCGGTGCGCGCGAGGACGAGGATCACCGCACCGCCGACCACCCAGGCCACGACGACCGGCCACGGTCCGAACAGCTTGTCCTCGATGGTGCTGTCGAACGCGGCACCGAGCACTGCGGAGGGGACGAACGCGATGACCACGGCAACGAGGAGGTGCCGGCCGTCCGGATTGCGACCCAGCAGACCCTGGATCATCTCTGCGAAGCGCCGCCAGAACAGCCCGAGCACCGCGAGGATCGCTCCGAACTGGATGGCGATCGCGTAGGTGTTGACCGCGTCGAGCCCGGCGCTCCCCTTGGCGTGAGGAAGGTTCATCACGCGTGCCGCCACCAGCAGGTGGCCCGTGGAGGAGATCGGCAGGAACTCGGTGAGTCCCTCGACGACGCCGAGGATCGCCGCCTTCCACCACGACAGCAGATGCCCCGACACCGCGTCCGCGGCGCCGGCAGCACCGGCCGGGCCGAGCAGGACGAGAGACGTGCCGACGGCGAGGACCAGGAACGTCCCTGCGATGCGCGCCGCGGTCCGGCGCGGCGGGCGGGGGTGTCGGGTCATGAGGTTGGTGTTGATCGAAGCATCATGGCTGACGGCCCACCACGGACGGCGGCATGGTCGTGTTCGCTCGACCGCCCGGCCACGACGTCACGGGCAAGCGACCTCGGTGCTGGCGAGTTGCTCTGGCGTGGACACGCGGGACGCGCCCCCCGTCGTACGCTGCCGGGGTGGACGGACCGATGGTTGTCGAACCGGCGCTGGAACAACTGACGACCCTGCTCGACGGTGCCCACTTCGCGACGCCGGATGAGCTGCCGTCGGTGGTCAGTCTCGCCGGGCGAGTGCTCGGCTGGGAGACGCGCATCTACCTGATCGACTACGCGCAGCGCGAGCTCGTCCCGCTGCCCGTCGCTGGATCACCGCTGCCCCTCAAGGAGGCCGTCGCCGGTACCGCCGCTGGTCGTGCCTTCCGCTTGGTGGAGATGATCGCCGGCGGCGAAGGACGCGGAGCGCACATGTGGGTGCCGCTCCTCGACGGGGTCGAACGCCTCGGCGTGATCGAGATCCGGCTCGCCCCGACCGCCGACCCGGCCGAGCCGTGGCTGCGCAACCAGATTCGATGGTTCGCACACCTCGTCGGACATCTCGTCGCCAGCAAGAGCCCGTACGGCGATACGTTCCACCGGGCTCGCGCCGCCAACCACCGCAGCGTCGCGTCCGAGCTGATCTGGTCGCTGCTGCCACCATTGACCATGGCCTGCGCGGGCGCGGTGGTCTCGGCCCTGCTGGAACCCGCCGAACAGGTGGCGGGCGACGTGTTCGACTACGCCGTGGAGGGCGGTGTCGTCCACGTCGCCATGTTCGACGCGACCGGCCACGACCTCCGCTCCAGCGTCATCGGTGCGCTGACGCTCGCCGCCTATCGCAACGGGCGTCGCCGTCAAGAGGGCATGGCCACGATCGCGGCTCGGATCGACAGAACGCTCCTCGAGTACGCCGACGACACGTACGCGACAGGGATCATCGGCGAGCTCGAGCTCGCGACCGGGGTGTTCCGGTACGTCAGCGCCGGCCATCCATCGCCCCTGCTGCTGCGCAGCGGGCGGGTCGTGCGCTCGCTCGACGGTGGTCGTCGGATCCTCCTCGGCCTGCCAAGCGAGCCGCCGGCCGCGGGCGAGGAACGCCTCGAACCGGGCGACGTCATCGTCTTGTACACCGACGGGGTGATCGAAGCCCGCGACGAGGCGGGCCGGTTCTTCGGCCTCGACCGGTTCATCGAGTTGCTCGAGCACAGCGCCGCTGATCGCCAGAAGGCACCCGAGACGCTGCGCGGCGTCGTCCACCGAGTGCTCGAACACCAACACGGCACCCTGCAAGACGACGCATCGATCCTCGTCGTCGAATGGGCGATGGATTCCGCCGACGGACTCTCCGCCACCTGAGCCATCCGTGTCCGGTCACTTCACGAGTGGTCAGCCCTTCGCTGCGCCCGGGCCCGTCGAGACCGCCTCAGGTCGGACCCGGCCCCGGTCGGAGCGCCGCAGTCGTGGGAGGGAGCAGCTCGCCGGTCAGGCTGATCGCGCGTGTGGCAGCGGTGCGGATCTGCTCGAGATCGGTCCGACTGAGCTCGGCCGCCTCCTCCTGGAGCAATGTGCAGAAGTTCGAGATGATGCCGAGGAGGTTGTTCATGTCGTGGACGAAGCGGGGGATCTGCGCGGCCCTCTCGTCGGCGCCGGCCGCCGCTGACACGACGCCGGCGGTGACGGTCGGGGAGTGTTCGCCAGGTGCTGCCGGAGCGGCGGGGTCGGCGACTCGTGCGTTGCGCAGCGCGCCTGCCTCGTCCACGACGGCGAGGAGGCGCTCGATGTCGAGGGGCTTCGTCAAGTAGTGGCTCGCGCCTTCGGCGATGAGCCGCCGCACGCGCTCCGGCATGGCATCCGCGCTCAGCACGGCGACGGGGATGTTGCTCGTGCGTGGGTCGGCGCGCAGAGCCTGGAGCACGACTTCGCCCGACACATCGGGCAGGTGCAGGTCCAGCAGCACGAGGTCGGGCCGGTGTTCGACCGCCATCTCGACGGCGAGACGGCCGCGCATCGCAACGAGCAGGCTCGTGTTCGATCGTCGGGCGAGCACCCGCTCGACAAGTCTCACGTTCGAGACGTTGTCCTCGACGTAGAGCACGAGGACTGGCTCGACACCGGCGGTGACGGTGGTGTCCCACGCTCGGCGTCGCGAGCGCGGAGCGATGGGCACGCCATCGGCGACCGGCAGCTCGATCCAGAACGAACTGCCGTCCCCGACGACACTGGTGACACCGACCTCGCCCGACATCGCGGTCATCAGGTGCCGCGTCAGCGCCAGCCCGAGACCGGTGCCTTGGACGTCCGACTGCCCCGCTGACAGCCGCTCGAACGGCTGGAAGAGCTTCTCGATGTCGTCCGCAGCGATGCCGATGCCGCTGTCGACGATCCTCAGCCGCACTCGTCGGGCCGCGACCAGCTCGCATCCGATGTGGACAGAGCCGCCGTCGCGGTTGAACTTGACGGCGTTGCTGAGCAAGTTCACGATGACCTGCTTCAGCCGCTGCCGATCTGCTGCGACGTGCAGCGCCATCTCGACGGAGTCTGCGACGATGCGGATCTTGCGCCGATCCGCGAGGGGTCGGAGCATGACGATCGCTTCGTTCGTCACCTCGTCGAGCCGCACCGGCTCCAGTGCGATCCGCATCGTGCCGTTCGTCATGCGCGAGATGTCGAGCACTTCGTCGATCAGGTCGAGCAGATGCTCGCCTGCCGTGAGGATGTCGCTGACGTTGTTGCGCTGTTCGGCAGTCAGGTCGTCCATCGCCAGGAGCTGCCCGAAGCCGAGGATCGCATTGAGTGGCGTCCGCAGTTCGTGGCTGATCCGCGAGACGAACTCATCCTTGGCAGCGTTGGCCGCTTCGGCCTGTACTCGCGCCGTGTGCGCGGCGGCCTCCGTGACCTTCCGCGCGGTCTCGTCGCGGGTGACCTTTGCATATCCAGTGAGCCGACCCCGGCCGTCTCTGATGGCGGTGAGCACCACATTGGCCCAGAACGGACGACCACCCTTGCGCAGCCGCCATCCTTCCTCTCGATATTCGCCGTGGGTCGCGGCAGCCGCGAGCTCACGTCCCGGTTTGTCCTCGGCAACGTCTTCAGCCGTGTAGAACACGCTGAAGTGCTGACCGATGATCTCGCTCGCGCGGTAACCCTTGATCCGCTCGGCGCCCGAGTTCCAGGAGGCAACCGTGCCGTCGACCTCCAGCATGAAGATCGCGTACTCGCTGACGGCATCGACCAGGAGCTGGAAGCGATCATCCAGAGTGCGGTCGGCAGGGTCGTCGTGATGTTGCATGTCCACTCCTGGCCCCCGGGCTCAGAGATTGACCAACTGACGGAACCGCGCCGTCGACATCACCGGCGCGAGCGCGACCACTCGGCAGGTGGCATCGTCGGACCGAGGTTCATCCACGGCGAACCTCACCCGGCGAACAATCGGCGAGGCGGAGGACCGGTGCAGCAGGCGGCGGCACGGGGCGGAGCGCATTGATGTCTGCGAGTGGCAAGGGCTTGCCCAACAGGTATCCCTGGCCGTAGAGGACGCCGAGCTGCTGCAGGACGGCTTTCTCCTCGGCTCGCTCGATCCCTTCGGCGATCATCCTCGTCCCGGTGCGCGCGCAGAAGCCGACGAGGCCGGCGACGAGCGCTTGACGCGAGTGGTCGCTATCGATGCGCGTCACCCAGCTGCGGTCGAGCTTCATGAAGTGGGGATGGAGGTCGACGACGTGACGGAGCGACGCGAATCCTGCGCCAGCATCGTCAACGGCGAGGAGCACGTCCGGTCCGAGATCGGCCACTGCCTCCCTCACCAGCGCGTAGTCGTTGATCGGGCTGTGCTCGGTCAACTCGACGACCACCGAACGACCCGTGCTCTCGATCAGCGTGTGGATCTCGACGCGATGAGCGAGGAGCACGTGCGGCGAGATGTTGCAGCTCAGCCACGTGCCGCGGGGCAACGACCCGCTGCTCGCGATGGCGGCGGCGAGCATCGCCATCTCCAGCTCCGCTCCCATGCCGGCTTCGGCGGCCTCGGCGAGGTGCTGGTCGGGTGGAGTGCCGTCAGCGAAGCGCGTCAGGGCCTCGTACCCGATGACGGTGCCGTCGTCGAGCGATGCGACCGGCTGGAACACCGGCCAGAACGCACGCGCGGCGATGATCTCGTCGAGCGCCTCCTGCTTCAGCCGCAGACCGACGGCATCCGCGAGCCCGACCTCCAGGTGCAGCGCCGCGACCGCTGCATAGTCGACGGCAGCCGCGAGCAGTTGAGCGGTCTCGTCGAGGTCGCCGCTGGTGACGGTCCGGCCGAGCACGAGCAATCCCAACATCCGGTCCTGCCGTCGCAGCGGCGCACACGCCCACCACGTGCCTCCGCTCTCGCGAAGTTGGCTGAGCTCGAGGTCGATCCACGGTTGCCCACCGATGTGGTGACTGCGCCGCGCCGGAGGCGCGTCGCCGAGGAACAGCGGCTGGGCACCGACCGCGGCCATCGAAACGTACGACCCATTGGCACGGGCCTGGTAGATCCCCACTGACGCGCCGACGTGCGCCCGTGCGATGCGCTCGCAGAGCAGCGCCGCGGTGACGTGTGGATCCGGATGCGCTGTCAGGTCTGCGAGCGACGCAACAGCGTCGGCCCGTCGGGAGAGGGAGTTCAGCGTCCTGCGCCAGGTGACGCCCATCCGCACCTGGGCCGAGACACGGGCCACGAGCTCGGCGAGCTCGACGGGCTTGACCATGAAGTCCGTGGCGCCGGCGTGCAAGGCGCTGATCCGCATCTCGGACTGACGGTCGCCGGACACGAACAGCACGGGCGTGCGATCGTGGAGGGGCAGGAGCCGGATGGCCGCGAGGAGCTGCAGGCCCGTCATGCCCGGCATCTGTTGATCGAGCACGACCGCGTCGACCGCCTGATGCGTCAGGGTCCTCAGGGCCTCCGCCCCGCTGCCAGCCGCGCCGGTGGCGAAGCCGGCACGCTCGAGCACGCGCAAGTAGATGGTTCGCACCGCGGGCTCGTCGTCCACCACGAAGACCAAGGGTCGTCTCGCGACATCGTCCGCGCGGTCCCGCTCGGCGATCACGGTCGCCCGGTTCCCGTGCGACTCGGGTCGGACGATCTGCGGTCTCCGCCGACGGTGCGAACGACGACGTCCGCGGTCGGGGCTCCTCCGTGGCGGGCCGACGCTCGGCCGCAGAGAGCGTTCACGTGTGCACTATAGGCGTTCGGGAGTGGCCCTGCAAAGACCACCCGCCGGTTCACGGCACACGGAACCGAGCGCCGTCGGCATCGAGGCCGAGGGCGTCGTTGATCGTGACCAGGAGCTCGCGAACGTTGAACGGCTTGGTGAGGTAGGCGATCGCGCCAGCGGCCTGCAGCCGTTGGACCTGACCGGCTGTGGCGTCAGCGCTGATGACGATCACGGGGATCGAGTTCGTGGCGGGGTCGTCGCGTAGGAGCTGCAGGACCTCGTCCCCTGCGATGTCTGGCAGGTGGAGGTCCATCAGGATGAGGTCTGGCTGGTGTTGTTGCGCGAGCTCGATGCCGAGGCGGCCTTGCATCGCCGGAAGGAGCTCGATGTCCGGGCGCCGCCCGAGGATCCGTTGTACGAGCGTGATGTTCGCCAGGTTGTCCTCGATGTAGAGGACGGTTTGATGTGGGGCCTCCTCCGGCGTCGGCGGGAACGTCGGATCGTGACTCGACAGCCGCTCGTACCGTTCGACGGGTCCCTCGACCAGCGGCAGCTCGACCCAGAACGTGCTGCCCTCGCCAACGGTGGATCGCACCGCGAGCGAGCCCCCCATCGCCTCGGCAAGCCGGAGGGACAGGGCCAGGCCGATGCCGGTGCCCTCGATGTCGCTCATGTTCGCGCCGAGGCGCTCGAACGGCACGAACAGCAGGTGGATGTTGTCGTTGCTGATCCCGGGACCTGTGTCGCTCACCATGATGCGCAGCCGTGTGGCCGACACCGGTTCGCACGTGATCGACACCGATCCCCCGATGCGGTTGTACTTCACCGCGTTGGAGATGAGGTTCAACAGGATCTGCTTGAGCCGTTGCCGATCGGCGAAGACGTACTCGTGACATGTCGACCCACGGTCAGCCATGAAGTGGATCGACCGTGCGGCAGCGAGGGGGCGCATCAGGTCGACCGTCTCGGCCACGACGTCCGCCGTGAGCACCGCTTCCGGGGACAGGGTGATGTCGCCGCTCTCGATCCTCGAGATGTCGAGGACCTCGTTGATCAGGTTGAGGAGGTGGTTGCCGCCCTTGACGATGTGTTGGACCGAATCCAGCCCTTCAGGCGGGAGATCATCGAGCTCCAGCAGCTGCGCGAAGCCGAGCACGGCGTTCAACGGCGTACGCAGCTCGTGGCTCATCCGCGAGAGGAACTGGCTCTTGGCCTTGTTGGCCGAGTCTGCTGCGGTCCTCGCTGCCTGGAGCTCCGCCATGGCGCCGCGCAGATCCGACGTGCGTTGGTCGACGAGCGCCACCGCATAGGCACGGCGCCGTGTGAGCAGCACGACCACGCCAGCCGCGAGCACGGCTGCCGCGAGGCCGGCGCCGAGGATGATCCAGGGCACGGCACGGGTCTGCGCGCTCGCCAACGGCGTTCTCGCGGACGTCTGGAGCAGCCAGCTCTCGGAGCCGAATGCGAGGTGGCGGCTGTCGACCGGTGTGCGCAACGGCAGATCGTTCGTCGTCGCAACCAACAAGTTGGCCGGATCGGGCGTCGGAGTGCGATACAGGACGGCGTCGATCTGTGAGAATGGCGAGGCGGACGTGGACGGCAACGGCTGGCTCGACAGCGACGTCTCCTCCCAGACGACCAGTCCCTCCTCGCGGCGAAGGGCGATCACGAGCGTTGACACGTCGCCGCCGCGGATGAGCGCGGACGTGAGCCCATCGACACCGAGCGAACGACGCACGAGTGCACCGCGTTCATCGACCAGGGCGTCACCGACCGTCGCGCCGGTGCCTTGGACGGCACGCACGACGATCTGGTCGTCGACAGCCGCGGCGACCCCGACCGTGGTGACACCACCAGTCACCAGTGATCGCGCTCCGGCGGCGAACGCCTGCGTCGATTCCCCGCCGCCCGCATAGACATCGCCGACCACCTGCAGCGATGTCGACAGGCTGCTGGCCGTGGAGAGGATCGCCGCGACCTCGCTCGCCCGTTCCTGCAGCAGGCGACCCTCCTGAGCATCGGCAGCGGATCGGGTGACCGCAAACCCGATGATCGCAACCGCGGCGAGCGCGGCGAAGACGATCGCACCAGGCAACCGCGATGCCCCAGTCCCCCGCTTCGCCGCCAGACGTGCGCCGTCGTGGCCTGTGGTGGGTGACATCATTCGCGCTCGCACGATGCGGTCATGGGGTGTCGACCGTGCGGCTCGCGGAAGATGATGTGGTCTGCCGTTCGGACGACGCCTCGTGCGGCACCGTCCAGGTGACGGCGGCACCGCCCGCGGGTCGGTTGGCCACGGCGAAGGCGCCGCCGAGCCGATCTGCCCGGCTGGCCATGTTCGCGAGGCCCCGGCCGCCGAATCGTTCGGCCGGCACTCCGATCCCATCGTCGATCACGGTGAGAACGATGTCGCGGCTGACCTCCACGGCCACCCGGACCCGTCGCGCCTTGGAGTGTTGAGCGACGTTGGAGAGCGCTTCCCGCAAGACGTTCACCAGTTCGTCGCCGATGTCGCTCTGGATCGTCTCGACCGGCCCGTCGAACTGCAGGCGGGGTTCGAAGCCGAGAGCGCCGCCTGCCTCGGTGACCACTGCGAGCAGCCGTCCTCGAAGTCCTCCCGGCGCTCCGACCGGACCCTGCAACGCAAAGATCGCCATTCGGAGGTCCTTGATGGCCTGGTCGAGCACGTCGACCGTCGAGGTCAGCCGCTCCCCAACCGCCTTCTGCACGAGAGGAATGAACGAATGCAGACCGAGAGCCTCCCCGAAGAGCTGCTGGATCACTGAATCGTGCAAGTCGCGGGCGATGCGTTCACGATCTCGAGTGAGCACCGTGGCCGTCTGCAGTTCCTGCCGACGTTGCATCTCGACGTACAACGAGCGCGTCGCCAGGAGGTTCCGCGCCCGCAAGAGCACCTCCACCCGATCGAACGGCTTGGTCACGAAGTCCTGCGCGCCGGCGGCCAAGGCCCGCTCTCTGGCCGCACCCGTCACGTCCGCAGTGAGCATCAGCACCGGCACGAACACATCCGGCGCAAGCGTGGCTCGGAGCATCTCGAGCACCGCGACACCGTCCATGTTGGGCATGTGGAGATCGAGGAGGATCAGGTCGGGATGCCAGGTCTGGCACTGCTCGACGACCAGCCGAGAGTCGGTCAGCGACGAGATCTCACCAACGCCTGCTCCGGCCAGCATCCGCTGCAGGAGCACCACGTTCGCCGCCAGGTCGTCGACCACGAGGACCCTCGCCTCGCGGAACAGCTCCGGCGTCGATGCCCAGTCGAGCAGGCCCGCGTGAGGCGCCTGCGCCGCGAGCCGGAGATCCACCGAGCTGCAGCGGCACGATCCCACGGGATTCGAGCACCTGCTACAACGCTCCACGGCGCGGCCTCCGCTGCTCGAACCACCTGCCAGAGACCGATCCGAACAGCTGTCGCGACCAGGCGCTGCGCATCCAGCCCGGAGACAGCGAGGCACGAGCCGCAGGTCGCGGGCGATGTCCCGCTCGGCATCGGGATCGTTCTGTCGGGTCCGACCGCGCACGATCGTCGCTGGTCATGACGATCGCACACAGCACGAGCGGGGGGCGCAGGTACCGGTCATCCGCATCCAGCCTCCGCCAGCGCTCAGGTAGCAGGGTTCGGACTACCAACACCTATAGTGGCCGATTGACCGCGAAGCGTCAAATCGGCTCGTTGCTCGCGTCCGCCGAGCGCCACTGCGAACCTCCTCGGGAGATCGACGCGCGGGCGGTTCAACTGCTCCACAGCGCATCCGGTAGCCGACGTCCGGGCACATCAGCGGACGCCTGGCCCAGCGACAGAACGAGCCTCTGACCTGCGATGATCAGGTCAGAGGCTGGAGGCGACGCCGGGAATTGAACCCGGGTACAGGGCTTTGCAGGCCCTTGCCTGAACCACTCGGCCACGTCGCCGTGCCGGAACCATCGTCCCGAGACCGACCCGGCACCATACCCGGGACCGCCACGGATGAGCGCCCATGCAGGTCGATCTCCGGGTCGTCGCGGAACGCCGTGTCGAGCAGTGGCGGCGAGTAGACGTGGACGGAGACGGCCTCCACGGCGCCCACGTTGACCACCTCGTGCACGTGCTCGGGCGGCAGCATCGTGGTGGCACCCTCCTCCAGCCAGCGCACCTCCACACCGCGGTCGCAGACCGCATGCCGCTCGCGCAACCGCCCCGACACCACCTGCACCGCCGCAGCACAGCCGTCGTGATCGTGCATCCCCAGGCCGGTGCCGGCCGGCCAGGCGATGACCCACGCCGAGTACGCCTCGGTGGCAGCGAGCGGCGCCCAGCGGCGCGTCGATCCGGGAGGCAGCATCGACGCCGGATCGGCAGCGGCCAGGCCTGCGGCGATCGCCGCGAGCACCTCGGCGTCGAGCCGGTGGGCCGTTGCATCGCCCTGTGGTGCCACCATCCGAAGCTCCTTCTGCCATAAATATGATCTACTTAGTCGAGATTAGCAGCGCGGTCCGGCGAGCGCACGGAACGTCGACGGAACCGTCCGGGACTTGACTGATCGGCGACCATGGGGGCGATGCTCGCGACTGCGCT
>JAODBQ010000299.1 GCA_025464045.1 Ilumatobacteraceae bacterium | reverse complement strand
CGCCCACCGTCTGCTCGTCGAGGCGCTGATCCCCGAGGTCGAGGCGACGCAGCGCCAGGGCCGTGCGCACGACGCGCAGCCGATCGACGAGAGCAAGCGGGCGGTACCGCAGCAGTGCCGGCGACAGGTGCGCGGGTGCGGGCAGCTGCACCCTGCGCAGCCGGGATCGCGGTCCCCCGACCACCTGCACCGCGACGTCCATCCGCGACTGCAGCACCACCTTCTCGCGCGAGCCGATGCGCTCGAGGAAGCGCAGGTACTCCGTGCAGCAGCGCATGAAGACGTGCTGCCCGTTGTCGTAGGACACGCCGTCGCGCACGAACGAGCGCGTCGCACCGCCCAGCCGCGGCGCGCGCTCGAACAGCCGGACGTGTGCACCGTCGTCCGCGGCTCGGATCGCGGCCGCCATCCCAGCGAGCCCACCACCGATCACGATCACGTCCGACCCGGTCACGCCGACGCTCCGGTGAGGCTGCGCACCGCGACCCACAGCTTCGCGCCGGTCGAGAGCGACAGGCGCTCGCGCAGCACGGCCCCCGGATCGGCGGTGATGTCCGCGAGCAGCCGTCGGTAGATCCCGGCCATCGCCGCCACGCAGGCTCGGCTACGCCGGTCCAGGAGCGGCAGCAACCGCAGGCCCCGCGCGTAGAAGCCCTCGGCGATCTGCGCGTGGTGGCGGACGAGCTCGCACACCGCCGGCTGCGGACCACTGAGGTCCGGCCGGCAACCGAAGCGATCGAGCGCCTCCCGGGGCAGGTAGACCCGGCCCATCTGACGGTCCTCGACGATGTCGCGCAGGATGTTCGTCAGCTGCAGGGCCACGCCGAGGTCATCGGCGAGCGCAGGCGCCGCGGCGGGTGACGACGAACCGAACACGCCCAGCGACAACCGGCCGACGGCGCCGGCGACCAGACGGCAGTACGCCTCCGTCTCGGCCTCGGTGCGATACTCGACGCCGCGCGAGTCGCGCCGGCAGCCCTCGACGATCTCGGCGAGTGCGCACACCGGGATGGGGAACGCCGCGCTCGCGTGATGGACACCGACGAGCACCGGGTCGTCCGCATCGGGCAACGTGCCGGCGGCGAGCTGCTCGATGTGCTCGTCCACCTCGGCGAGCCCGGCCAGCTTGTCGTCCACGGGTCGCGCGCTGTCGGCGATGTCGTCGATCCGCCTGGCCATGGCGTACAGCGCCGACATCGCGTTGCGCTTGCGGTCGGGGAGCAGGCGGATCCCGTAGTAGAAGTTCTTCGCCTCCGTGCGGGTGATCTGCTGGCACTGCGCGTAGGCGTCGTCGACGTTCACCGGCTGCTCCCCCGTCGATCGATCGTGACCCTCCCCGTCCGTCGACGCGGCGCGAGCAGCGCGGTCATGTGCACGACGAGCCGGCGCGGCGTGGGTCGACAGTGGTGGCCGAGCGTGTCGAAGCCGCAGGACTCGATCGCGTCCAACGCCGCCAGGCCTCCCGCGGCGAAGCCGGCGACGGCGACGCGCGCCCGCCCCCCGAGCCGATCGGTGAGAGCGCGCGCCGATCCCAGCAGCGTCCGCGCCCGTCCTGCCTCGTACGCGATCAGACGCCGCGTGGCCGGGTTGGCGGTCGCCCGCCCCAGGTCGGCCTCCGTGCACCCGAACGCATCCATGTCCTCCGCCGGCAGGTAGATCCGCCCCGCGGCGAGGTCCTCGCCCAGGTCCTGCAGGTGCTCGACGATCTGCAGGCCGCCGCAGACGTCGTCGGACGGCGCCAGCACGGCTGGGTCGGACACGCCGAAGATCGCGAGGACGAGCCGGCCGACCGGGTGCGCCGACTGCCGGCAGTAGTCCAGCAGGTCGTCGGACGTCGCGTACCGCCGCTGGCGTTGGTCACGTCGATTGGCCTCGATCAGGTCGCGGAACAGCGCGAGGTCCGTGCCGCGACGTTCGATCACCGGCGTCAGTCCGGCGACCAGCGGATGGCGGGCGCAGCCCACAGCGGCCGCGTCCAGCTCGCGCTCCAGCCAGTCGAGAGCGACGAGCCGGTCGCCCACGTACGAGTCGCCGATCTCGTCGGTGAAGCGGGCGAAGCCGTAGACCGCGAAGAGGTCGGCGCGCACGTCGCGAGGCAGGACGCGCAGCGCCACCGGGAAGTTCTCCGCCGCGATCCGCCGCTGGAGGCTGTCGATGACCGGCAGGTCGCGGGGCAGCCCCGTCTGCGCCCATGAGTCGACTGAGACCTGCATCGAGCAATGCCCTCCATCACCAACAAGTGGTAGACGAACCGGTCACTCACTTGTACCTGCGCGAGACGCCGCTGTCAACGGGGCGAACTGGCGTCAGGCGGACCGATCGTCGGTGGCGCGGCGCAGCTCGGTGCCCACGAGCCGGCTGAAGATCTCGACCACCGCGAGCACGACCATCGAGCCGCCGATCCTGACCTGGTCGCTCGGTGCCGCTGAGGCGGCCAGGAGCTGGCCCAGCCGCTCGACGAGCTCGACGAACGAGCTGATCGCGGCACCTGCGTTGGGTCCCGGGTCCTGGACCGACGTCTTGGCGAGCTCGAAGAGCACGGGGAGGGCGGGACGCAGGTGCATGGCGAACAGCGCCGCGTCCGCTGGTCCACCCGCGCCCACGTCGGCGCTGAACCCGACCACGGCGCGTTCGATGACGGCGGCACCGGCGGCGAGGAACAGCTGGTCCTTGTTGTCGAAGTGCCGGTAGAACGTCCCCTTGGCCACGCCGGCCCGTGCGCACACCGCTGCCACCGACACCTCGCCGTAGCCGTGCTGGTTGAGCTCTTCGACGGCCGCATCGATCATCTTCGTCGTCGCGCAGGGTGGGTACGCCGCGCCGCCGAGGTACTCGGCGATCGCCGCGTCGAGCCGGTCCCTGTCGGTCGCCCACAGCTTCGGAAGTGCGTCGCCGATCTCCTGGAGCGTGCGACCGTGCTGGCGCAGACAGCGGATGATCCCCAGCGCGACCACGTGACGTTCGTCGTAGCGGAAACGGTTCGCCGCCGTGCGCTCGGGCGGAGGGACGAGCCCGGCGCGGAGGTAGTGGTGGATCGAGCTCGCCGGGACGCCGCTCAGCTCGACGATCTCTGCGATCGGGTACATCCGTCCTTGCGGCTCACCCCATCGATCGTCGATCGGCCGCTGCCGCCGCGAGGTGACCTGCTCGCTCATGGCATCACGATGCCTCACGCGGGTGTGGATGTCGAGCCACGTTCCTGGTCGAGTCGCGCGCGCAGGGCCCGTCGTTGCGCGGCGAACATCCACCGCGTCCCGGCGCGGTGCAGGACCGGCGCGCCGGTCTTGGCGACGTACGCGAGTCGCAGCCAGCGTGGCAGGAACTGCTCGCGGCGGTCGTGCATCACGGCCGCGGCGACGGCGTCAGCGACGCGGGCCGGGGGAATCGGCCGGGGGAACCGACCGGGCGCCAGATCGACTGCGCCGGCGCGGAAGGCCGTGGCAACGGGGCCCGGGTCGATCAGCGAGACGGCGACACCCGTCCCGTCGACCTCGACCGCGAGCGCCTCGCTGTAGCCGACGAGCGCGAACTTGCTCGCCGAGTACGCAGCCTCGAACGGCGCGCCGATTCGGCCGGCGACCGATGCGATGTTGACGATGTGGCCACGTCGGCGATGCAGCATGCCCGGGAGCACCAGCGCCGTGGCGCGCACCGCACCCAGGTAGTTCACCTCGATCGCACGGCGGAACACGTCCACGTCGGTGTCCACCACGGCCCCCCAGTGGCCATGGCCGGCGTTGTTGACGAGCACGGTCGGCGGGCCGAGCTCCCGTTCGAGTCGCACGATCGCCTGCGCCAGCTCGGCCGAGTCGGTGACGTCGGCCGCCGCCGTGGCCACGTCTGCCCCGAGCTCTCGTGCCGCAGCCGCCAGCCGCGTCACGTCGCGAGCGATCAAGCCGACCCGTGCGCCGAGCTGGTAGAACCGACGAGCGACCTCCCGACCGATCCCCTGCGAGCCGCCCGTGACGACAACGACCTCGTGTCCCCGCACACGTGAATGCGCCACCGCGGGCACGCTATCCCGTCGGGCGGTGGGCGAAGCGGGCCCGTGGCGCCAGGACGCCGGCGGCGAGCCCCGTCCGGGCAGCCGATCGACGGCCCTCGTGACGTCGAGACCGCGACGTGAGCACCGCGACACGAGCACCGCGACATGAGCAGCCCACGGCGATGACGTCGATGCGTGGGCGCGAATCCGGCCGAGCCGCGACGCCGCGCATCGCGCCGCGCCGCCCGCCGGTGGGTCGTGGACCGACGGCAGCCCGGGTCCTCGCCCACGTGATCGACGCCGCGGCCGCAGCAGGGAGCCGGTTGCCGGCACGTGCGTCGCACGTGCTCGCGGTCTTCGGGGGCGACGTGGAGTGGGCGGTGCGTCCGCGCAAGCGGCGCGTCCTCGCCATCAACCTCGGCCACGCGATCGGTGCTCCTGCGACGTCCGTCGCGGTGCGCCGCCTGGTGCGTGCCGAGATCGTCAACGAGGCACACCGCAGCGCCGATCTGCTGTGGAGCATCGGTCGACCGGACGAGCTGATGGCGCACGTCGAGCTCGTGGGGATCGAGCACGCCGTGGGCGCCGCGGCGAGGGGTCGGGGCGTGGTGCTCGCCGGGCTGCACCTCGGCGGTTGGGAGGTCGCCACGTCGGTGCCCGCCGCCGTCGTACCGGTGCCGACCACGGTGATCGTCGCCGACGACTGGCTCGCGTGGGCGATGCAGCACGTGCGCGTCGCGAAGGGCCTACGACTCGCGTCGGGCCCGTCGGCTGCGTTCCAGGCCGCACGCGCGTTGCGGCGCGGCGAGGCGCTGCTCGTGCTCGGCGACGACGCGACGCAGCGCGAGCCGCGCCTGCGCCTCGTGCGGTTCTGCGACGCGGCAGCGCGCCTGCCGGGCGGCGTGGTCACGCTCGCGCAGATCTCGGGAGCCGCGATCGTGCCGTGGTCGGTCATCGCGCTCGGCCCGCGTCGCTGGCGGATCAGATTCGAACCGATGATCGCGGCGCCGGCGCGCGACGCAGGTGAGGAGGCCGAGGTGGCGGTGCTCCAGGAGCTCGCCGATGTGTGGACCGCGATGATCCGCGCGCATCCGGATCAGTGGGCCGCGTCGTTTCCGATCGCATGGGAACCGCTTGCCGCTGGAGCCGACGATGCCCGCGCGTGACGGTCGACGGGAGGCGGTCGACGCGCTGGCGGTCTACGGCGCGTACTTGCTCGTGCGCAGCGCGGTGTGGACTGACGCCGGCCGGGCACGCGCCGACCACAACGCACGGCGGATCCTCGCCGGCGAGCGCCGGCTGGGCCTCGACGTCGAAGCTCGGGCGCAGCGGGCCGCGCTTCGCCTGCCGCTGCTCGTCGACGTGCTCAACACCGGCTACGCCATCGGCAACGTCGCGCTGAGCGTCGGCTGGCTGCTGCGCCTGCACCGACGCGGCGACACCGACTTCGGGCGGGAGCGCAACGCCGCGCTGCTCGCGTTCGCTGCGGCCCTGCCGGTGTTCGCGGCGTTCCCCACCGCGCCACCGCGCACGCTCGACGGCTTCGTCGACACGCTCGCGGCGCGCGGGCTGAGCATCGACCGGCCGCTGCTGATGCGCTTCTACAACCCGATCGCGGCGATGCCGAGCCACCACGTCGCCTTCGCCGTGGTGACGGGCGCCGGGTTGGCCAGGCGCTCCCGTCGCGCCGCCGGCAGGTGCGGGTGGCGGGCGTACCCGTTGGCGATCTCGCTCGTGGTCGTCGCCACGGGCAACCACTTCGTCGCCGATGTGGTCGCGGGGGCGCTCCTCGGCTCCCTCGCGCGGAAGGTCGCCCGCTGAACCAGGTGGCGGGTCGCGACGTGCGGGGGCGCCACATCGCCGTCGGCGTGGGCGGTTCGATCGTCGTCGCCGCGCTGCTGGTCACCGGTGTCGGTCGTCTGGCGGGCTTCACCCGGCTCGGCCAGACGTTCCAGGACGCCGACCTGCGCTGGCTGTCGGTCTGCTTCGTCGGCGAGACGATCGTCTTCGCCGGCTACGCGGGCGCCGTGCGCTACGCCCTCGCCGTCGACGACGCGAGCGCGTTCCGCTACCTCGCCGCGGTCCAACTCGTCTTCGCCAGCTTCGCCGCGACGCAGCTGTTCGCCTTCGCCGGCATCGGCGGACTGGCGGTGCTCTTCTGGGCGCTGCGCCGGGAGGGGTTCGACCGCGACGAGGCATCGGTGCGTTTGATCGGGCTGAACACCGCCGTCTACCTGGTCTTCGGCGCCATCGGCTGGGGCGCGGCGCTGTGGGCGTTGCTCACGAGTGCCGCGCCGTTGGGCCTCTCGCTGCCGTGGCTCGCGGCGTTTCCCGTCCTCGTCGCACTCGGGCGCTGGTTCACCCAACCGTCACGTGTCCGACGTTGGACCGACGTCGACAGCGGGCTCCTCCGGCGCGGGTTGGCGGTCGGCATCGGTGCCACCGCGTGGACGCGAGAGATGCTGGTCGATCGGCGCCGGCGCACCCTGTTCGCCTGGATCGCGTGCTACTGGCTCGGCGACATCGCCAGCCTGTGGGCCGCGCTGCACGCGTACGGGGCCGGGCCGGGAGTCCCGACGGTCACGATCGCCTACGCCACGGGCTACCTGGCGCAATCGCTGCCGATCCCGTTCATCGCCACGGCTGGCGTCGATGCCGCGACGGCGTTCCTGCTGCAGCTCCTCGGCGTCCGGCTCGACATCGCACTCGCCGGCGTGCTCACCCACCGCGTGTTCGCGTTCTGGCTCCCGGTCATCCCCGGCTCGATCTTCGCGCTCACCCTCCCCCGCCTCGGACGCCGCCTCGGGACCGACCCCGTCGCCAAGGCCCCGTCGACCTGACGTCGCTGGCCGTCGGGCCCAGCCCCGAGTGGGCGCGGAACCTGCCACATCACGCTCACATCGCGCCCACCCAACCCGGGTGGGCGCGCAACGTGCCACATCACGCTCACATCGCGCCCACCCAACCCGGGTGGGCGCGCAACCTGCCACATCACGCACACATCGCGCCCACCCAACCCGGGTGGGCGCGAGAGCTGCGATGTGTCGCAGGTTCCGCGCCCACCCGTTGCGGCGAGCGGCGGGCGTCAGGCGGATCGCGACGTCCGGGCAACGGGGACCTTGCCGAGTTCCCCGGCGCGATGCACGTCGGTCGGGTTGGCGAGGAGGAGGGCTCGCGCGAGCAGCAGGAGGCCGGGGATCTGGGCGAGGTGATAGAGCGACGTCGGGTCGAGGCCGACCAGGCGCACCGACGGCGACAGTGCCTGCGGCAGCGCAGCGAGGGCGCTCACCACGAACGCGACGATCACGCGCACGGCGAGCGGATGGTGGGCACGGAGACCCCGGATCCACAGCGCCAGGATGAGCACCATCGTCACGCTCTCGGCGAGCAAGATCGAGGACGCTCCGGCTCGCCCGGCGAGCGCCAGTGCGAGGTAACCGCCGAGTGACATGAGCCGCAGGATCCAGAACACCCGCCGCCGGCCGGGACCGAGCACCTCGGCGACCGTGGCGGCGAGGAGGTAGGAGACGCCCACCACCACCATCATCGTGACGATCGCGAAGCTGACGTCGGTGAGGCGGTCGGAGAAGGCGACCAGGCCGTGGTGCACGAACCCCGCCAGCGCTGCCGCACCGGTCCAACCGAACGTGCGCACCCACGTGCGCTGGATGCCCGGTCGGCCACGCACGCGGTACGCCGACCCGACGCCGACGATGCCGAGCGCGAGATCGGTCAACGCCAGTGCCGGCTCGGCGAGCACCCCACTCATCCGCGCATCCGTAGCACCGCGACCCGCCCAGGGCAAGGCGACACCACGACGGCGAGCCGACCCGGCGGACATCGGACCCTGCGTACCTCGACCTCGACGAAGCCCGCACGTCGAGCCTCACCCCTCGGCGAGTGGCGAGCGGCGAGCGGCCGCCACGTCCTGGGCGGTCAGCGCGTGGCCACTGATGCCCCAGCTACCGCTCTCGCCTCGTCGACCATGTCGATCGCCGGCGCTCGTCGTCCACCGCGGCCTGGCGGCCGTCCGACGCCGCTCACCTCACGCCGGCACGGACGTCCTGCGCGAGCGGTCGGCGCCGGTCGCTACGACCAGCTCGTGGCGCGCGGAACTCCGATGAGAGATCGCGACCTGGTCGACTACGCCCTCGCACCGATCGACGTCGCCATCGGACCGTCCGGCTGACGCGGCTGCGAGCCGAGGATCCCGCTCGCGACGACGGCGGGAGCCGCCGGATGCTCCGACCGGAACGGGTTGGTCCCGACCAGCTCGAGGAAGCGGTCGAGGGAGCGGCTGGTCTCGTGCAACCACAACGCCCCGCCGCGCTGTTGCACGTCGCGGTCGAGCTGGACGATCAGGCGGAAGCCCGCGGCGTCGATGAAGGTCAGGTCGCTCACGTCGATGTGGACGTGGCGCACGCTTCCCAGGAAGGCGCGCAGCTCCTCGCAGATGCGCCCGGCCGAGTAGGAGCACAGCTCGCCGGCGACGACGAGCTCGGCGCCGCGCTCGGCCGTGGCGGGATGGTCGGCCCGTCTCGCCAGCACCTCGAGAACGGTGTCGCCGCACTCGTCGACGACGCGGCGGTGCATCCGCCGACCGGCCGTCCGGGTGGCCGGTGGGCGGTTCACGGTCGCGCTCCGGTCGCCGTCGTGCCGGTCGACCGGTTCGAGGTTCTGATCGTCCACCGCTCGCCTCCGCAGGTCGCTGGGCAACGGGCGTGCCGGTTGCCCCGGACGCCTCGGGGTCCATGGTGCACCCGAGTGCGGCCGGCGTGCCTCGGTCTGACGGCGCGAAGCAATGGCCGAACTTGGGCACGCAGGGTCGGGGTGCTCCCCTCCCCCGAGTGATCGGCATGTGCGAGGATGGGC
>JAODBQ010000293.1 GCA_025464045.1 Ilumatobacteraceae bacterium | reverse complement strand
CGGCCGGTGGCCATCGCCCGCTCCCGCCAGCGCTCGGGGTAGCCGGGGCCGAGCTCGTTGCTGACCTCGGCCGCGACCAGCGGCTCGCCGCACTCCGAGCAGGCCACCGTCGGCGTGGTCAGCTTGCCGCACGTGGCGTGGCGCATCGAGACCGGCGCGCCGTGGCCGCCGTCCAGCCACTCGTCGCCCCACGCGGTGATCGCGGCGAGCACGGGGTAGAACGCCCGCCCGCGCTCGGTGAGGAGGTACTCGAACCGCGGCGGGTGCTCCGAGTACAGCGACTTCTCCATGATCCCCACCTCGACGAGTCGGTTGAGCCGTTGGGTGAGGACGTTGCGACCGATGCCGAGCGACCGCTGGAACTCGTCGAAGCGCGCCAGCCCGGCGAACGCGTCGCGCAGGACGAGCGGCGTCCACCAGTCGCCGAGGATGTCGACCGTGCGGGCCACGGAGCACGGCCACCGGGAGAAGCTCGTCCGTCTCATCGTGCACGCAGGCTACTTCGCCTGTTGGTTCGTTGGAGGAACCCGGTCAGTTCGTTCACGCAACTGAGTGTGCTACCGTCCGTCCATCCCGTGTCGAGGGGGGCCACGATGAACGATGGAGCAACGATGACGAGCCCGAGCGACTCGTCCGAGACGTTCGCGACGACAGCGACGACAGCCACCGGCACCGCCGGCACCGGGGCCGAGTGGAAGGCGACCGCCTGCATCCTCTGCGAGTGCAACTGCGGGGTCGAGATCCGCCTCGGCGGCGACGGCCACACGTTCGAGCGGATCCGCGGCGACAAGGCCCATCCGGCGTCGCAGGGCTACACGTGCGAGAAGGCGCTGCGGCTGGACTTCTACCAGAACGGCCGCGGCGAGCGGGTGCTGCACCCCCTGCGCCGCGGCGACGACGGCACGTTCGAGGAGATCGACTGGGACACCGCGATCGCGGAGATCTCGGCCCGGCTCGGCCAGGTGCGCGATGCCCACGGCGGCGAATCGATCCTCTACTACGGCGGCGGTGGCCAGGGCAACCACCTCGGCGGCGCCTACGCGTCGGCAACGCTCGCCGCGTACGGCGCCAAGTTCCGCTCGAGTGCGCTCGCGCAGGAGAAGACGGGCGAGTTCTGGGTGAACGGGCTGATGTTCGGTGGCATCGTGCGCGCCGACTTCGAGCACGCCGAGGTCGCCGTCTTCGTCGGCAAGAACCCGTGGATGAGCCACAGCATCCCGCACGCGCGCACGACCCTCAAGGCGATCGCCAACGACCCGGCGCGGGCCCTGATCGTCATCGACCCGCGCCGCACGGAGACCGCCGAGCTCGCCGACATCCACCTCCAGGTGCGGCCCGGTCGCGACGCGTGGCTCCTGGCCGCGATGGCCGCGATCCTCGTCGAGGAGGGCCTGCTCGACGGGGCATGGCTGGCAGCGCGCGCCACCGGCGTGGAGATCGTGCGCGCCGCGCTGCGCGACGTGCCGATCGCCGAGTTCTGCGCGATCAGTGGCATCGACGAGCAGGTCGTGCGTCTGGCCGCTCGGCGCATCGCCGGTGCGGGGTCCGTCGCCGTGTTCGAGGACCTCGGCGTGCAGATGAACCGCCACTCGACGTTGGTCAGCTACCTGGAGAAGCTGGTCTGGGCCCTCACCGGCAACCTCGGCAAGCCGGGATCGCAGTACCTGCCCTCCGGGTTGGCGGCGATCGGGCGGGTCAGCGCCAAGGAGCTCGACCGACAGCGCGCTCCCGTGAGCCCGGTGGTCGGGGCCAAGCTGATCGGCGGCCTGATCCCGTGCAACGTCATCCCGGACGAGATCCTCACCGACCACCCCAGGCGATACCGCGCGCTGATCGTCGAATCCGGCAACCCTGCCCACTCGATCGCCGACAGCCAGCGGATGCGCGAGGCGATGGGCGCCTTGGACGTCACGATCTGCATCGACGTGTTCATGACCGAGACGGCGCGCCTGTCCGACTACGTGCTGCCGGCACCGACCCAGTACGAGAAGTTCGAGGCGACGTTCTTCAACTTCGAGTTCCCGCAGAACGTGTTCCACCTCCGCCACCCGGTCGTCGACGCGCCCGCCGGGCCACTGTGCGAAGCGGAGATCCACGCCCGCCTGGTCGAGGCCGCCGGCGTGTACACCGCCGGGGACCTCGCGCCGTTGCACGCCGCCGCGGCCGCGGGGCGCGCCGAGTTCGCCGCGGCGTTCGCGGCGGCCACGTCCGCGAACCCGCGCCTCGGTGCCGTGGCCCCGGTGGTCCTCTACCGCACGCTCGGCCCGACGCTGCCCGGTGGCGCCGCGTCGGCCGCGGCCCTGTGGGCCCTGGCGCATCGCTGCGCGATGTTCAACGCCGACGGCGTGCGCGCCGCCGGGTTCGGCGACGGACCCGACGCAGGCGAGCGGCTGTTCGATGCGATCCTCACCAGCCCGTCGGGCGTGGTGTTCACCGAGGACGACTGGGACGTGACCTGGTCGCGGGTCAAGACACCGGACGGCGCGGTGCACCTCGACATCGCCGAGCTGCTCGACGAGCTCGCCGCGATGCGCACCGAGACGCCGCCCGGCGACGATCCGTACTGGCCGTTCCTGCTGTCAGCAGGGGAGCGGCGTTCGTTCACCGCGAACACGATCCTGCGCGACCCGGCCTGGCGCAAACGTGACGCGCACGGCGCGCTGCGCGTCTCGCCGGCGGACGCGGCGGTGCTCGGGTTGGTCGACGGCGGCGAGGCGCGGCTGTCGACGAAGCGGGGCGCATCGACGGTGCAGGTCGCCGTGGACGAGCACATGCAGCACGGGCACATCGCGCTCCCGAACGGTCTCGGGCTCGACCACATCGGCAGTGACGGTCGTGTCGTCACCGGTACCGCGCCGAACGAGCTGACCGCGACCGCGGATCGCGATCCGTGGGCAGGCACGCCGTGGCACAAGTCCGTCCCGGCCCGCCTCGAACCCGTCCCCTGAGCGGGGTCAGGCCGGGACGTTGGCCGTGAGGAAGGCCACGGTCTTGGTCCACGCCGCGTTCGCGGCGGCCTCGTCGTAGAACATCTCGCTCTCGTGGTTGTCGAACGCGTGGCCGGCGGCCTCGACGTTGATGACGAACCCGGGTCGCCCGGCGATCGCCGCGGCGACGGCTTCGACGCCCTCGTTGGGCAGGAACGCATCGGCGTTGCCGAAGTGGAACAGCGTCGGGCAGGTCACCTGGTCGATCAGCTCGATCATCGACGGCACGCCCGAGCCGTAGTAGCTCACGCAGACGCCCGGCTCGCCCTGCGCGGCGACGCCCCAGGCAAGCGTGCCGCCCATGCAGAACCCGATCACCCCCGGCGCGGCGTCGATGCCGGGCTGCGCGGCCAGCACGTCGAGCGCGGCGAGGCAGTCGTCCACGGCCGCCGGGAAGTCGAGCTGCTGGACCATGCCCATCGACTCGTCGAGCCCGGCCTGGTCGTGGCCTGCCGACCAGCCCGGCGCGAACCGCCAGAAGACGTCGGGTGCGCCGACGAGGTAACCGAGCCCGGCCAGCCGTTCGGCCACCGCGCGGATGTATGGCCCGACGCCGAAGATCTCCTGGACGAGGATCAGCGCGGCCTTCGGCGGCGAGTCCGGGGTCCAGAGGAAGAGGTCCATCGTCCCGCCGTCGCGCGGGACCGTGAGGGTGCTCGTAGTGGTCACGGCGAGCATGCTGGCACAGCTCCGCCGGGCGGGACGGCGGTGGCCCTACCATGGCCGACCGCATGCGCCTGGACGACATCGACTACCCGCTGCCACCCGAGCGCATCGCCCAGCAGCCGATCGAACCGCGGGACGCGGCGCGTCTGCTCGTCGATCGGGGGAGTGCAGCGCCCGACCACCGGCACGTGCGCGACCTCCCCGAGCTGCTGCGCGACGGCGACGTGCTCGTCGTCAACGACTCCCGGGTGATGCCGGCGCGCCTGCTGCTCACGCGGGCGAGTGGTGGCTCGGCCGAGGTGCTGCTGCTCGAAGCGCGCGACGACGCGTGGCGCACGTGGGAGGCGCTCGTCCGCCCGGCGCGCAAGCTGCGGCGCGGCGAGGTCCTGTACGACGCAGGGCGGCCGCTGATCGAGATCGGCTCGCGCACCGCGGCGGGCGACACGATGCTCGTCACCGTGCTCGGCGACGGCGATCCGCTGGACGTGCTCGCCCGCCACGGGCGGATGCCGCTGCCGCCGTACATCACCGCGCCGCTGGCCGAGCCCGAGCGCTATCAGACCGTCTATGCCGCCGCGCCCGGATCGTCGGCCGCGCCGACGGCGGGGCTGCACTTCACCGATGCGTTGCTCGACGAGGTGACGGCGCGGGGAGTGCAGGTGGCGAGGGTCGAGCTGCTGGTCGGCCTCGACACGTTCAAGCCCGTGACGGTGGACGATCCGCGCGAGCACGTGATCCACAGCGAGCGCTACCACGTCCCGCCGGGCGTGCTCGAGCAGTGCCGCGCCGCCGACCGGGTGATCGCCGTCGGCACCACCAGCGTGCGCGCGCTCGAGAGCGCCGCCGCCACGGGCGAGTCGTCCGGTCGCACCCGGCTGTTCATCCACCGACCGTACGACTGGCGCGTCGTCGATCTGATGATGACCAACTTCCACATGCCGCGCACGACGCTGCTGCTGATGATCGACGCGTTCGTCGGCCCGCGCTGGCGGCGGTTGTACGCCGAGGCGCTCGCGCACGACTACCGCTTCCTCAGCTTCGGCGACGCAATGCTCCTCGATCGGCGGGCGAGCTGATGCATCCCGTCCGCTTCGAGCTCGTCGCGACCGACGGCGCGGCGCGCACCGGCGTGGGCGTGACCGCCCGTGGCACGTACCGCACGCCGTGCTTCATGCCCGTCGGCACGCGTGGCGCGATCAAGTACCTCAGCGCGGCCGACTACGACCGGCTCGGAGCGGAGATCGTGCTGGGCAACACGTACCACCTGATGCTGCGGCCGGGCGCCGACGTGGTCGCCCGCTTCGGCGGGCTCGGCAGCTTCGCCGGCTGGGGCGGTGTGACGCTGACCGACTCCGGTGGCTTCCAGGTGTTCTCGCTGTCGCCGAAGGTCGACGACGACGGGGTGACGTTCGCCAGCACGTACGACGGATCCAAGCACCGCTTCACCCCGGAGTCGGCAGTGCGCACGCAAGAGCTGCTCGGCGCCGAAATCCAGATGGTCCTCGACGTCTGCCCGCCGCTGCCGTCGGAGGAGCACGTCATCCGCCGCGCCGTCGAGCGCACCGCGTCGTGGGCC
>JAODBQ010000230.1 GCA_025464045.1 Ilumatobacteraceae bacterium | reverse complement strand
GACCAGGAACACGGCCACCTGCACGGCGCCGGTCTGCAGCGCCGGGTGGAAGATCAGCGAGAGGACCACGGCGATGGGGATCCACAGGACGATCACGACGATCTTCCAACCGGCGAAGAACCCTATGTCGTAGTGGATCGGATGGATCGGACGGACGAGGTGGAACGACATCGTGCCCTCGCGGATCCTCTCCTCCCAGCCGGCCGGGGTGAAGGCGATGTTCATGTTCCGGACCAGCGTCCAGGTGATGTAGTACGCGGCGAAGCCCTGGGGCGTGTAGCCGCCGACGGCGCCGCCGGACTGGCGGGCGATCGTCGACCAGACGACGAGGTAGACGAGCGGCTCGACCACCAGACCGATCATCGAGAAGTAGTTCGCGGCGCGGTACTGGAACTGGGTCAGCATCCCCTGGCGCGCAAGCGTCCGGTAGAGCTGCACGTAGGCGCGAGCGGCGCTCGTCCGTGCCGGCGCGGCGACCTCCGTCATGGCCCGTCCGCGGGTGCGGCGGGGGCGTCGCCACTGGCGAAGACCAGCTCGATCACGTCCTCGATCGGCACGTCCTCCACGGTCAGGTCGGTCACCGCCTGCTCGGCGAGCAACCGGGCCGTGACCGCAGCGGTTGCCCGTCGCTCGACGCGAAGCGTGACGACGACGTCGTTCACCTCGAGCACCTCACCGTACGCGGACAGTTCGGCAGGCGACTCGAGGGTGACCACGAGCGTTCGCTGCGCGGCGAACCGGGTCGCCAGCGCGGTCAGCTCGCCGTCGAACAGGATCCGGCCGTGGTGGATGACCACGACCCGCTTGCACAACGCCTCGACGTCGGCCATGTAGTGGCTGGTCAGCAAGATCGTCGCTCCGGTGCGGCGGTTGTAGTCGGCGAGGAAGCCGCGGATCCGCTTCTGCATCGTCACATCGAGCCCCAGCGTCGGCTCGTCGAGGAACAGCACCGCCGGCCGGTGGAGCAGGGAGTTGGCGATCTCGGCCTTCATCCGCTCGCCGAGGCTGAGGTTGCGCACCGGCTTGGTGACGATCGAGCCCAGGTCGAGCAGGTCGATCAGCTCATCGCGCTGGGCGAGGAAGTCGGTCTGCCCGAGCCGGTAGTTGGCTCGGGTGAGCTCGTAGCTGTCGAGCAGCGGCAGGTCCCACTGGAGCTGGTTGCGGTTGCCCATCACCAGGGTCATCCGCCGCAGGTACTCGCGTTCACGACGGAAGGGCTCGTGGCCGAGCACCCGCACCTCGCCCGCCGTCGGGTGCAGCAGCCCGGACAGCATCTTCAGCGTCGTCGTCTTGCCCGCGCCGTTCGGGCCGAGGAACCCGACCACCTCGCCCGCCGGGATCTCGAAGCTCACACCCGCGACCGCGACGACCTCGCGCGCCGCGCGCTTGACGAGGCTGCGCAGCGATGCCTTCAGCCCGGCTTCGCGCTCGTGGACCACGTAGACCTTGCGCAGGTCGCGGACGCGGATCGCGGGCTCCACGGCGTTCCCGACGACCATCTCGCCCCGTCTCAGACCGACCAGGCGCGGCTGCGCTCGACGGCGCGCAGCCACCCGGCGTGCGCCGCGTCGGCAGCGGTGCGATCGGGTTCCGGCTCGAACACCGCGTCGAGCGCCCATTCCTCGGCGAGTGCGTCGAGTGACGGCCACAGCCCCTCCGCCAGCCCGGCGAGGTAGGCCGCTCCGAGTGCGGTCGTCTCCTGGTCGCGCGGCCGGCGCACGGTGACGCCGAGCTGATCGGCCTGGAACTGCAGCATCGCGTCCATCGCCGACGCCCCGCCGTCGACGCGCAGATCGGCGATCGGTGTGCCGCCCGCCGTCACCATCGCGTCCACCGCATCCCTGGTCTGGAAGGCCATCGACTCGACGACCGCACGAGCGAGGTGGGCGCGCGACGTGCCGCGCGTGATCCCGATGATCGTGCCCCGCGCATGCGGATCCCACCAGGGGCTGCCGAGCCCGGTGAACGCGGGCACGATGCACACCCCGCCGGCGTCGGGCACCGACGCGGCGAGCGCCTCCGTGTCGGCCGCGTCGTCGATGATCCGCAGCTCGTCGCGCAGCCACTGCACGGCCGCGCCGGTGACGAAGATCGACGCCTCGAGCGCGTACGCCACCGTCCCGTCGTCCAGCATCCACGCCACGGAGGTGAGCATGCCGTCCGTGGGCGGCGGGCACGTCGGCCCGACGTTGAGGAGCACGAAGCTGCCCGTGCCGTAGGTGTTCTTGGCCATTCCCGGCCGCGTGCAGGCCTGCCCGAACAGAGCGGCCTGCTGATCGCCGGCCACGCCCGAGATCGGGATGCCGCCGGCGGCACCCCATCGCGTCGAGGTGATGCCGAAGCGGCCGCTCGACGGTTGCACGGACGCCAGCGCGGTGACCGGGACGCCGAACAGCTCGCACAGCTCGGACGACCACGCCAGCTCGGTGATGTCGAAGAGCATCGTGCGGCTCGCGTTCGATGGGTCGGTGGCGTGCACCTCGCCGGCAGTGAGGTTCCAGATCAGCCAGCTGTCGATCGTGCCGATCGCCAGCGCGTCGGTGACCGGAACGGCGCGCTCGCGGAGCAGCCATTCGATCTTCGACGCCGAGAAGTACGGGTCGAGGACGAGCCCGGTGATCTGCCGGACGCGGGCGAGCTCGCCGGCAGCGATGAGCTCGGCACAGCGGTCGGCGGTGCGCCGGTCCTGCCAGACGATGGCCGTGCCGTACGGGACGCCGGTCGTGCGGTCCCACGCCAGCACGGTCTCACGCTGGTTGGTGATCCCGATCGTCGCCACCCGCTCGGCTCCGACCGACTGCACGACCTCGAGCAGCGTTCCCAAGGCCGCCTCCCAGATCTCCGTGGCGTCGTGCTCGACCCATCCCGGTTGGGGGTAGTGCTGGGTGAACTCGCGGTAGGCGGAGATCGTCGCGACCGGATCGCCCGGGAAGATCGCCCGGCTGCGCACGCCCGTGGTGCCGGCATCGATCGCGACGACGCAACGGCCGCCGTCCATCAGCGCCGCTTGCGGTTCGGTCGCTGCGACGGGCCCGTGCTCGTGCGCTTGGTCGGTGCCGGCTTCGTGCGCGCCACCGCGGCCGCGGTGTTCGGGGTGGACGATCGCCCCGCGCGCGAACGCCCCGACGAGCGCGGCCGCGCCGCTTGGGCGGCGCGCAGCTCCTTCATCGACTGGCGGCTGTAGCCGAACTTGGCGAGCACTGCGGACACACCGACGAACAGGAACATGCCGACCACGAGGCCGACGTAGCTGGACGGCGTCGAGTGCTTGATGGCGACCGCGAAGATGATGACGCCGAGCACGAGGAAGATCGCCGCTTCGCGCATCAGACGCTGCCACGGAACCGGCCTCGACGAATCCCACGCCATGTGTTCGCTCCCTTGTCGCTCTTGTTCGGGTGCGCGTCGTTGCGCCCGTGTCATTGTCGTTCGTGTCGCCGGC
>JAODBQ010000225.1 GCA_025464045.1 Ilumatobacteraceae bacterium | reverse complement strand
AGCTGCTGACTCGCGTCCCGAAGATCGAGGTCGGTGAGCCCGAGTTCGCAGTGGGGAACTTCATCCGCGTCGTCAACCACCTGCCGGTGCACGTGCCCTGACGATCTGGCGACGTCACAACCTGACTCCGGGGATCCAGCGCCCGATCCCGAGCACGTCCAGACCGGGGCGAGGTCATCCTCGGCGGGTTCCCGAGAGCGAACGGCAGCCCCGAGTCCAGTCCGAGTCGGGACGGCAGGTCGGCGTCCACGTCGGACGGTCGGGGTCCGAGTCGGACGGTCGGAGTCCGAGTCGGAGCGTCGCCGTCCGAGTCGGAGCGTCGGAGTCCGAGTCGTAACGGCAGGCCCGAGTCGCCGGGCCGCGACAACCACGCCCAGCGACTCGCGCCCGCTCCGACGACTCGGACCACCGGCGGGGCGGATGCCCCAGACGGACTACCCGCGCGGCACGGTGTTCCAAGCCACCCCGCGGTCGACGCGAACGTCGCCGGGGAGGCCGAGCACGCGCTCGCCGAGGATGTTCCGCAACACCTCGGACGTGCCACCCTCGATCGAGTTCGCGCGGCTGCGCAGGAATGCGCGCGTGATGGCATCGTGGCCCACGGTCTGTCGACCGTTATCGTCGACGTCGTAGCCGCCGGACAGGAGGCCGTTGGCGCCGAGCAGGTCCATGCACACCTCGTACACGCGCTTGTTGTTCTCGGCCGAGGCGAGCTTGCCGATCGACCCCTCCGGCCCGGGCACGCCCATCTTCCGGTTGTTCGAGGCGCGCATGTTGTTGAGCCGGATCACCTCGGCCTCGATCCACACCTGCATCAGCCGATCGAGGACGGCAGCCGAGCGTGGCCCGGCTGGGAGCTCCCGCCACAGCTCCACCGCCGACGCGATCGGCCCAGAACCGCGCGGCGGTGTCGCCCCACCGATCGCCGTCCGCTCGTTCATCAGCGTCGTGAGGCTCACTCGCCAGCCGTCACCGGGGCGACCGAGCAGCTCCGTCGAGGGCACCTTGACATCGGTGAAGTACACCTCGTTGAACTCGGCCCCGCCGGTCATCTGACGCAGCGGACGCACGTCCACGCCCGGCGCGTGCATGTCGACCACGAATGCGGTGATGCCGGCGTGCTTGACCGCTTCCGGATCGGTGCGACAGATGATCAGCCCCCACCTCGCCCGATGGCCGAGCGAGGTCCACACCTTCTGCCCGTTCAGCACCCACTCATCGCCGTCGGGGACGGCCATCGTCGCGAGCCCGGCGACGTCGGAGCCGGCGCCCGGCTCCGAGAACAGCTGGCACCAGATGTCCTCCGCGGTGAAGATGCGGCGGAGGTACTTCTGCTTCTGCTCCGGCGTGCCCCACTCGACGATCGTCGGACCGCACATGCCGTAGCCCATCGGGTTGCGCGGGAACGGGTTCGTCGCGCCGGCAGCGAACAACCGACCGTTGATGACCGGCTGGTACTTCGGTGACAGGTCGAGACCACCGAGGCCGACCGGGAAGTGCACCCAGGCGAGCCCGCGGTCGAACTGCTCACCGGCGAACGTCGTCTGGTCAGCGGCAGGGTGAGGGCACGCGCCGAGCAGCTCGTCGATGAGGCGGTTCACCTCATCGAGCGCGGCGTCGTCGTGGCTGGCGATGTCGATCGTCGACATGTCTGGGACGATAGCCATCCCGCTGCCCGTGAACGCGATCGGCGGTGGAAGCGCGGTTCGGCAGGTCGGAAGGTGCCGGGTGAGGTGACGTCTCGGCGCCGCGATCCGGGCGCGTTCGTGGCGAGCATGCCGAAACCGGGATCAGGTGGACGGCGTCGCGTTCCGGGACCGTCTCGTCAACCAACGACGGATCCGCGCGGTGAGTGCGCCGGACGACCAGCCGACGACGAGGTATCGGCGGGCCGCCGCCGCCGCCACCCACCCGGCGGCGAGCAGGATCAGCGCCGGCACGACCAACCCGCGGAGGCTGTCCAACGCGTGTCGGGTCATCCACTCCTGCACCTCGTCCTGACACGGCTTCCGGTCCGGGCAGGTCGGCGCCGGATCCGGTGCGGGCGCGCCGACGACAGGCTCCACCGGAGCAGGTTCGGTGACGGTCGCCACGGGGGCACCGAACCCGGGGAACCGGCCCGTCAACCAGCCGGCGAGCGAGTCCGCCATCAGCTGGTGGCCGAACTCCCGCGGGTGGAAGCTGGCATGGGTCCAGTTGGTCGGGATCATCCGCACGAACACGCTGGGAGCCTCCGTCGGCGCGAGCCGGATGGCGTTGATCGGAGGCTCCTTCTGCGCCCCGGAGCACAGTTCGTTGCCGGCATATGCGTGCTCACCGTCCGCGAAGAAGGTGATGTGAGGGGCGGTGCCAGCCGGTGCGTTGCCGTTCGCATCGGTGACTGCTGCTTGAACGGCGGCGTCCAAGCGGTGCACGAAGCCGTGCAGGTAGGAGACCTCCCGGCCGTCGAGCGGCACGGTGGCGCAGCCCGTCTCGATCAACATCTGCGGGTACGGGACGACGACGATCGGTGATTCCGGGAACTTCTCGGCCACCTCGACCAACGCCTTCGCCACCGCGCTGCGCACGTTGTGCAGGTTTCCGTCGAACAACGCCTCGTTGTCCGAGCAGGAACCCGGCAACGCGCAGCTCCTGCCGATGTCACCGAACAAGCCGTCGTTGCCACCGATCGAGATCAGGACCAGGTCAGGTCGAGGTGGAAGGTCGTTGTTCAGCTGTGGGAGCTCGCCGATCGGGTCCCCGGGATCCGTGTCCGACTTGATCTGGCCGTCGTTCCAGATCTGCGTGGCGAGGGCACCCGAACACGCGTCGAAGACCAGGTGCATGTCGAACCTCGATGCGACCAGATATGGGAACGCCGACGACGATCGGCGGCAGTCGTTGGCGCCGTTCACGTTCGTGTCGGGGAAGAACCGGTGCGCGCCCTCCCCGGCGATGTACGAATCACCGAGCGCGACGATCGTCCCGACACCGTTCGGTGACGGGTCCAGCGGTGCCCGGTCCGTTCGATCGGCGATCGTCCAGACCAGCAACGCCCCCAGCAGCGCGACGACCACGAAACCTTGTCCGCGGGACACGAACGACGCGCCGAACGCGATGCAGGCGACGATCACGAGCACCTGGATCGGCCACGGCACACCACCCAGACGGTCGACCGTCCACACGATCCCCGCCACAGCGAGCACAGCCGCGACGGCCAGCACCGGAACCGCTCTGGCGCGGCGTGACGCCCAGGACGCCGTCGACTCGCGGTTGCGCGCCCACGCGGAGATCGCATCGACCAGGCCGAGCACACCGAGCAACCCGAGGCCGACCAGTGCGACCGACGCGTCGACGCTGCGTCCCGCGAGGTCGGTGTGCAACACCACGATCAACAGGACGCCGGCCACGGCCGCGAACACGACGGCCGCCAACCAGTAGTGCCGCAGTCGACCCAGACGGTCGACGAGCGCCGACACGAACCATGCCGACGCGACCAACACGGCCGGCTTCCACCCCGCGCCGAGGACCATCAGCCCCGGCACCACGGCGAGCCCGATGACCGCCGCGTTGGCGAGCCAGGCGAACAGGTACCGCACGAACGATGGTCGCTGCACGCTGGCGGGGGTCGTCGACGTCGCACGCGGGTCGTCGGCCGGTGGCGCGGCGTTGACGTCGGTGCGCACGATGTGCATCACCGGCAGGAACCCGACGAACAGCAGGCCGATCGCGACCGCTGCCCAGATCTGGCTGTTCTCCGCGGACGCCTGCCTCACCAGGTGCGCCGCGGCGTAGATCAGCACGATCCCGCTCATTGCCAGGACCAACTGCCATCGCAATCCGCGGACGTCGCGCGTCAACGCCCACACTCGGTACTGCTGGCTCGCGAGCCAGAACCCGACTCCTGCCACGAGCGAGGTCGCGACCCACAGGGCGTGCACCTTGCGATCGACGGCCCACGCCGTGACGCCCACCAACACGATCTCCGCGACCAGATACACGGCGACGGCCAGCAGACTGCCGCGCCACCGCAGTCTCGGTTGTGTCGTCACGCTCACCGCCCCCGATTTCCCCGCCGCATTGTCGTGCGCGCGGTGCATTGGGGTCAACAGCCGAAGGCGAGTGCGAGTTCTTTCCGCGTCATCTCACGTGTGATATCGACATCGCTGCGGCACGCCGGAATGCGGGAACTCAGGCCGCGCGGTCTCGCTTGGCGATCTCGTCGCGTACGAGTGGGATGACGTGGCGGCCGAAGTCGATCGCGTCCTCGAGGATGTCGTAGCCGCGTGCGGAGAGGATGTCGACGCCGAGATCGACGTAGTCGAGCAGCGCGGCGGCGACCGTCTCGGGCGTCCCGACGAGTGCGTTCGAGTTGCCGGCACCACCCGTGACGGCGGCGGTCCCGGTGAAGAGGGCGCGGTCGTAGCGGTCGCCACGCTCGGCGATCGACAGCAGTCGCTGCGACCCCGTGTTCTGCGGGGTGGAGGTGAACCTGCGCGCGAGCATGCTCCCCGACACGTTGCGCCGGCTGGCGATCGTCTCCACGATGCGGTGTGCCTTCTCCCACGCCTCGTCCTCGGTGGCGCCGAGGATCGGTCGGAAGGCGACCTGGATCCGAGGAACATCGGTGCGTCCGGCCGCCTTCGCCGCGGCCTTGATCGTCGCGATCTGCTCTGCAGTGTCGGCCAACGGCTCGCCCCACAGGCAGTAGATGTCGGCTTCGGCGGCGCCGACCGCGTAGGCGGCGTCCGACGAGCCACCGAACGAGATCGACGGGCGCGGCTGCTGGACGGGGAACACGTCGCTGACAAAGTCGGCGAACCGGTAGTGCACACCGTCGTGGTCGAACGGCTCGTGACTCGTCCACGCCTGCTTGAGGATCCGGATGTACTCGAGCGTCCGCGCGTACCGCTCGTCGTGGGTGAGGAAGTCGCCCTCGCGCTGCTGTTCGTGGTCGCTGCCGCCCGTGATCACGTGCAGCGCCAGTCGCCCGCTGCTGATCTGGTCCAGGGTCGCGACGGTCTTGGCCGCGAACGTCGGGATCGACAGGTTGGGCCGGTGGGCCAGCAGCAGCTGGAGCCGATCGGTGTGGCTGGCGATGAACGCTGCCGCCTGCGCGGGGTCCGGGCTGCCGGAGCCGTAGGCCGTGAGGACGCGATCCCAGCCGTTGTCCTCGTGCGCCTTCGCCAGGCGCAGGGTGTAGCCGGCGTCGAAGCTCGCGCCGGTGCGGGGACGGGTCTCGGAGCCGTCGTTGGTGGCCCCCATTCCGAGGAACTCGATGGGCATGGCGCGCCTCCAAAAGTCGATCAGCAAGGTCAACTTTAGCGTCCAACGCGCCGACGGCGCGACGGGCCCGATCGTGCCGATCGTCAAGACGGTGACATCATCGTTCGCGGCCGTACATCGCTACGGTCTGCCGGTGGAGCTACGACTGTTCGGCGGTGTGCGCGGCCTGCGCGACGGCGACGAGCTCGAGCTCGGCGGTCCACGCCAGCGCTTCGTCCTCGCGATCCTGGCCATCGAGTGTGGACAGGTCGTTGCCAGCGAGCGGCTGATCGACATCCTGTGGCCGGATTCCGGCGACAAGAAGCTCGGGTCGCTGCACGTGCACATCTCCAACCTGCGTCGCGCGCTCGACCCGCTGCACAGGTCAGGCGGTCGGTCGAACGTGCTGGTCCGTCAGCCACCGGGCTACCGCCTCGACGTCGAGCGCGCGAGCGTGGACGTGCTGCGCTTCGAGGACCTCGTCGTCGCCGGCCGCCGGCACCTCGCCGAGCAGCGGGCCGCGACGGCACTCGCGTCGTTCAGCGCCGCGATCGCGCTGTGGTCGGCCCCGCCACTGCCGGAGCTCGCGAACGAGCCGGTCGCCATCGCCGCGATCGCCCGCTGGCACGGGTTGCTCGGTGTGGCGCTCGGCTCGGCAGCGTCGCTGCACCTCGACGCGGACGACGCAGTCGCCGCGCTGCTCGTCGTCGAGCACCGGGTCGCGGAGTTCCCGCTCGACGAGCGGCTGCGCGGTCTGGCGGCGCTCGCGATGTACCGCGTCGGTCGCCAGACGGATGCGCTACGACTGATCGACCAGACCCGGGCGGCGCTGCGCGACTCGTCCGGTCTCGATCTCAGCGACGACCTCGTGCGGCTCGAGCGCTCGATCCTCCAGCAGGACCCGGCGTTGCGCCCGCCGGCGGCGCGGCGCGCGATCCCGGCCACACGGCCCGTCGACGTGTCGGCGGTGGAGGACGCGCCGGGCCACGTGCTCCTCGCCGGCGCGAGCACACTGGTCGGACGCGATCCGGCGCTGGGCGTGCTCCGTGCCGCCATCGCCTCGGCCCGAGCCGGGCGCGGCGGGGTGGTGCACGTCAGCGGTCCGCCGGGCATCGGCAAGACCGCACTCGTCGAGGCCGCCACGGACGAAGCCGCGTCGAGCGGCGTCGTGACGCTCTGGGGACGGTGCTCGCAGGCGGCCGGCGCCCCGCCGTTCTGGCCGATCATCGAGCTGGAACGTCAGCTCCTCGCGGCCGGTGTGCTGTCACCGGAGACCGGCCTCGTCGACGTCACGATGATGCCCGATTGCTTCCTGGTCGCCGACCGCATCGCGGACCTGCTCGTCCGCTGCGGTCGACCGATGGTGCTGGTCATCGACGACCTCCAGGCCGCGGACGACGACTCGTTGCGAGTGCTCGTGCACCTCTTCGCGCCGTTGCGCCGCAGCAACGTGCTGCTGGTGATCATCGCCCACCCGGTCGCCGGCACTGCCCGCGAGCACCTCCTCGAATGCACCGCCGAGCTGGCCCGGCAACGTGTCGCCGAGGTCGCCGTGCACGAGCTGACCGAGGTCGACGTGGCGCAGTGGTCCGCACGACGCTTCGGTCGGGTCGTGCGCGCCGAGCTCGTCAGCGCCATCCACGAGCGCACCCGTGGCAACCCGTTGTTCCTGCGCGAGCTGCTGGCGCTCGTCGAGCCGCAGGGCGACATCGACGACGAGGCGCTGGGGAGTCGGCTCGCCGCCGTGCCGGACAGCCTCGTGGCGGTCGTGCGCCGCCGTGTCAGCGCCTTGGGCGCGCCGACCCAGCGACTGCTCACGATGGCAGCCGCGCTGGGTCCGTCCATCGACGTCGGTCTTGCTGCGGACGTCGCCGGGATCTCCGCCGAGCTCGCGCTCGATCAGCTCTCCGCCGCGCTCGACGCCGGGCTCGTCGTTGCGGGAGGCGGGGTCGGCGCGTTCCGCTTCTCGCACGGGATCGTGGCCGAGGCGCTCTCGGCCGAGCTCAACGAGATCACGCGAGCGGGCCTCCACGCGGCGGCCGCGCGCTCGCTCGCGCGCCGCCGGGCCGACGATGCGGGCAGCGCCGCCGTTGCGCTCCACG
>JAODBQ010000221.1 GCA_025464045.1 Ilumatobacteraceae bacterium | reverse complement strand
CCTCGGCGAACGCGCGCACCACGGCGCGGGCGTCCAGCTCCTCGACCGCCGTCCGCCGGGCGGACGCAGCCACCGCCGGCTCCAGCCGCACCGCGGCATCGGTCCGCACCGCGGCGTCGGCGCGGCTCGCGAGCACCGCGGTGGCGTGGCGGACCCAGTGCTCGCCATGCCGGGCGTACACGGTGATCGATCCGCCCACACCTCGCCGCGGATCGACGACGACCTGGATCCGGGTCCGTCCGTCGGGGTCGAGCACCACCGGTCGCTCGAACCTGATGCCGGCGAGGCAGCGATGCCCGGCGCGATCGGCAGCGGCGAGCGCGAGCTCGACGAGTGCCGCGGGAGGGAGGACGGCCACATCGTCGACGCCCAGCTCGTAGAGGTTCGGCAGGTCCCGGACTTCGAGCTCGTTCTCCCACACCTCGACGCCGTCGGCGTCGGCGAGCGGCAGCGACCAACCGAGGAGCGGATGCTCGATCCGCCCACGTCGGCCGGCGCCGTTCGTCGCCGATACGTCGATCCAGTGGCGCTGCCGTTGCCACGGATACGTCGGCAAGGCCACGTTGCGGTACGGCGTCGGGTGGAGCAGGGTCCAGTCGACCGGGAAGCCGTCGACGTAGAGCGCCGCCAGCGCCCGGCGCATCGCGACCGGCTCGTCCGCGTCGCGGCGCAGCGACGCGACGGTGCACGCCGAACCACCGGTGTGGCGCACGCTGTCCTCGATCGCGTTGAGCAGCACCGGATGCGGGCTGAGCTCCACGAATCTCCCGTGACCGTCGTCGAGCAGGTGTTGGACCGCCGCGGCGAACAGGACCGGCTGGCGGAGGTTGCGCGCCCAGTGGTCGGCGTCGAGCCCAGGCCCGTCCTCCCATCGCGCCGTGACGGTCGAGAAGAACGGGATCGTCGCCGCCTGCGGCCGGATGTCGGCGAGCGCGGCGACGAGCTCGTCGAGCAGTGGGTCGACCTGCGGGCTGTGCCCCGCGACGTCCACCTTGGCCCTCCGGCAGAAGACGTCCTCGGCCGTCAGCTGCGCGATCACCGCGTCGATCGAATCGGGGTCGCCCGACAGCACGGTCGAGCCCGGGCTGTTGCTGACTGCGATCGCGAGCCGGTCCTCACGCCCGGCGATCACACGACGTGCCTCGTCGATCGGCAGGTCGACCACCGCCATCGCGCCGCGGCCGAGGATCCGCCGCAGGAGCAGGCTGCGCACGCAGATGATCGTGGCCGCATCATCCAGCGACAGGATCCCCGCAACGTGCGCGGCGGCGATCTCACCCATGCTGTGACCGACGACCGCGTCGGGCTCGACGCCGCGTTCGCGCCACACCGCGGCCAGCGCGATCTCGATCGCGAACAGGGTCGGCTGGATCACGTCGATCTCGTCGATGCGCGGATCGGATGCGAGCAGGAGCTCGACGAGGGACCAGTCCACGTACGGTGCGAACGCCAGCTCGCAGCGCTCCATGACCTCGCGGAAGACGGGGTCGGACACCAGCAGCCCGCGAGCCATCCCCGTCCACTGCGAACCCTGGCCGGAGAACACGAAGGCCATCAGGTCGCGGGCGCGAGTGCCGGCACTGCCCCCGGGCGGGCCACCCGATTCGTCGGTGGCGAGGAACGCCTCGAGGTGCGCGCTGATCTCCGCGCGCGTGCGCCCGACCGCGGCGAGGCGATGGTCGTGGTGGCTGCGCCGCAGCGCTGCCGTCGCGCAGACGTCGCCGAGCGCGAGATCGGTCCGCTCGGCGAGGAGCGTGGCGTACTCGCCAACCAGCTCGCGCAGCGCGCCTGCGCTCCGTGCTGAGATCGGCAGGATGTACGGGCCGCCGCCGTCGACGACGACCTCTGCGACCGGCGGCTCGACGGGGATCTCGCCGATGACCACGTGCGCGTTCGTTCCCGACCATCCGAACGAGCTGACGCCGGCGCGGCGCGGCGTCTCACCGGCGGGCCACGGGCGGAGCTCGGTCGTGATCACGAACGGCGTACCGGCAAGCGTGATGTGCGGGTTGAGCTGCTCGAAGTGGACGAGCGGCGGCACCTCGCCGTGGCGCAGCGTGAGCACCGCCTTGATCAACCCTGCGACGCCGGCGGCGCCCTCGGTGTGCCCGATGTTGGCCTTCGCCGATCCGAGTGTGCACACCGCAGCACTGTCCTCGTTGGCACCGAACACCGCGGTCAGCGCCTCGACCTCGATCGGATCGCCGAGCGGCGTGCCCGTGCCGTGGGCCTCGATCATCCCGATCTGGTCCGGGCGCATGCCGGCATCGGCCAGCGCATCACGGATGACCGCCTGCTGCGAGAGGCTGTTCGGCGCGGTCAGCCCGTTGCTGCGACCGTCCTGGTTCACGGCCGAGCCGTGGATCACCGCCGCGATCCGGTCACCGTCGGCGAGCGCGTCCGACAAGCGCTTGAGCAGCACGACGCCGCAGCCCTCGGAGCGTGCGTAGCCGTCGCCGCGGGCGTCGAACGGTTGGCACCGACCACGCGCCGACAGCGTCCTCATCCGCGAGGCGACGATGGTGAACGTCGGATCGATGATCGCGTTGACCCCGCCGGCGAGCGCGAGCGAGCACTCCCCGCTGCGCAGGCTCTGCACCGCGAGGTGAACCGCCACGAGCGAGGACGAGCACGCGGTGTCGATCGCGAGGCTCGGACCGCGCAGGTCGAGCAGGTACGAGAGGCGGCCGCTGACGACGCTGTGCGACGTGCCGGTGCCGCTGTACAGGTCGAGCCGACGGGGTTCCGCCGCCTGCATCATGTAGTAGTCGCCGCTGTGGCTGTGGATGCCGACGAAGACGCCGGTCCTCGTCCCGGCCAGGCGATCCGGCGGCTGTCCGCCGTCCTCCAGCGCCTCCCAGGCGACCTCGAGCAGCAGCCGTTGCTGCGGATCCATCTGGGCCGCCTCGCGCGGTGCCATCCCGAAGAACGACGCGTCGAACTCGTCGATGTGGTCGAGGAAGCCGCCCCACCGGGTGGCCACCCGACCTGGCGCCTCCGGGTCCGGGTCGAACATGGCGGCGGCGTCCCAACGTTCGGCCGGCGTCTCCACGATCGCATCGACCCCGTCGCGCAGCAGCTCCCAGTACGCCTCCGGGCTGGCCGCCCCGGGGAACCGGCAGCCCATCCCGATGATCGCGATGGGCTCGCGGCGGGCACGCTCAACTTGTTCGAGGCGACCGCGCATCGCCTGCAACGACGTCAGCGCGCGACGCAGCTGATCCGTGGAGTCGCCGCCGTTCGAGCGCGCGGAGGGTGTGGCCGGGACCGTCATCGGTCAGTCCGCACCCAACAACCGGTCGATGGCGGCGAGCTCGTCGCTGACCAACGCTTCCAGCTCGGCGTGCGACAGCGCATCGCCGCCGTGGGCGACCTCGTCCTTCGACAACGGTTCGATCGCCGCCCCGCGCGTCGACGACGACTCGGCCGACGACGACTTGGCCGACGACGGCTCGGCCGACACGGGCTCGAGCTCCACA
>JAODBQ010000189.1 GCA_025464045.1 Ilumatobacteraceae bacterium | reverse complement strand
GCCGGCCGTCCGGCCGGAGACGTCAGTGCAGCGGGAGACCTTCGACGCCGAGGTCGAAGCGGTACAGCGTGTGGCGGCGCGACTCGGTGATGTACAGCGAGGTGCCGGCGAAGCAGCAGTTCGTCGGCATCCCGTCGCCGCACATCAGCCGGTCGACGATCTCCGGCGTTCCGCTGGACAGGTCGACGACGCTGACGCAGTGGGCGTACGTCGACGCGACGTAGAGCTTGCCGTCCGCGCCGACGCACATCCCGTCGGGCATGTGCCTCTCCGGCAGTTGGACGACGAGCTCGGGCGTCCCGTCGACGAGCCGCATCACCCGCCGGCTGAACGACTCGGTCCACATCAGGCTCCCGTCGGCATCGAAGGCGATGCCGTTCGGGAACACCCGGCCGACGTCGGCGAGCAACTCGCCCTCGCCACTGTCGACGTCGACGACGAACAGTCGCCCTGGCTTGTCGTTGTGCGCCGGATCGGCGCCGCCGCGAGGATCGGTGAAGTACAGCCGACCGTCGGCGCCGAACGCGAGGTCGTTGGGTCCGTCGAGCGTGAGGCCGCCCACCGCCGAGACGACGAGGGTGACCTCGCCCTCAGCCGTGACGCGCTGGAGCCCGGCCGTCGTCCGCGGGCCCGATCCCATCCCTCCGTTCTGGGTCACCCACAGCGCGCCGTCCGGACCGAGCGTGGCGCCGTTCGGCCCACCGCCGGTCTCGGCCACGACGGCGACGTCGCCCTGCGGCGTCAGGCGGGAGATCCGACCACCCATGATCTCGGTGAAGTACACGCTGCCCTGGTGCCACACCGGGCCTTCTGGGAACGCCAATCCGGACGCGACGATCTGACCTGCGGACATGAGCCGGACAGTACCGGCGCACCGCACGCGGACACGATCCGGATCGACGTCGGGCTCGGCGTACGCTCGCTCCATGGCCGACACCACGCTCGACGACGAGCTGCTCAACCGCGTGACGTGGAAGATCCCCAACGCACTCGCGCTCGTCGGCTGTCGCGCCGGCGACGAGCGCAACGCGATGACGACGAGCTGGATCACCCAGCTGTCGATGGAGCCCGTGCTCATCGGCGTCGGCGTGGACAACGATGCCGTCACCCACCGGCTGATCACCGCCGGCGGCTCGTTCACCGTGAACCTCTGGGACGCCGAGAACACGCGGGTGTTCGTCAAGTTCTCCAAGCCGGCGCAGGGCGACGCGACGCAGCTCAACGGTTGGGCGATCACGGACGCGACGACGGGCGCACCGATCTTCGCGGATGCGGTCGCCTGGATGGACTGCAGCGTGCGCCACACGTTCGACCTCGGCACCCACACCTTGTTCGTGGGCGAGGTGGTCGCCGCAGCAGTCAACCGCGACGACGTCCGCGTCGCGTCGATGAGCGACACCCGGATGAAGTACGGCGGGGTGAAGCGCCACTGACCCGGCGGTTCGACGTTCACCGATCCGGGTACTGGGCCGGGACGGGTTCGTCCGGACCCGTGGCATCCCCAACAAGTCGAGGTCATCACCATGTCCGCCACGCCGCGCACGCCCACTGCGAACACCGAACAGCTCCACGCCGAGCTCGCGGCCGCGACCGAGCGGCTGCGCGCGCTGGAGGCGGAGTACGAGGGGCTGCTCGCCGACCCCGACACGATCCAGGAGGACCGCGACAGCACGCGCATCCTGCTGGAGGCGACGCGGACCGCGGCACAATCGGCGGCCGAGGCGGTCGAGCGCATGCAGCAGGGCACCTACGGACGTTGCACCGCGTGCGGGAAGCCGATCCCGGCCGAGCGGCTGGAAGCGATCCCCGGCGCCGACACCTGCGTGGCCTGCGTCGACGCGACCTGACTCGGGACGCGGTCCGCGCGCCAAGATGGTGGGATGCGGATCGTCGTCTTCGGGGCCGGTGCTGTCGGGAGCGTCATCGGCGGACGGTTGTTCCAGCACGCCGACCGCCACGGTCACGAGGTCGCGCTGGTCGCGCGCGGCGCGCATGCGGCGGCGATCAACGATCACGGTCTGACCATCAACGACCCGCACGGCAGCGAGGTCGTGCGAGTCCCCGCGTTCGAGCGGATCGACGAGGTCACGCTCGACGACGGTGACGTCGTCATCCTGTCGATGAAGACGCAGGCGACGGCGGTCGCGCTCGACGCACTGGTTGCCCATGCGCCGGCCGGGATCACCGTCGCCTGCGCGCAGAACGGACTCGAGAACGAGCGCCTCGCGCTGCGACACTTCGCGAACGTCGCGGCGATCTGCGTGATGCTCCCCGCCGGTTTCATGGACCCGGGGGTCGTCGACGCCAGCGGCACTCCGCACAACGCGATCCTCGACGTCGGCCGCTACCCCACCGGTCGCGACGCCGTCACCGATGCGCTGGCCAACGCCTTCCAGGCGTCCGGGCTGGCCAGCCGGTCACTGCCCGACGTGATGCGCTGGAAGCACACCAAGCTGCTGTCCAACCTGCGCAACGTGACCGACGCGCTCGTCGTCGAGGGCGAGCCCGTGAAGGAGCTGATGGCCTCGGCGCGCCGTGAGGCGATCGCCTCGCTCGACGCTGCCGGCCTCGAGCGGGCCAGCGTCGACGAGGACCGCGCCCGCCGCGCGGACACGATGGTCGCCGCACCGATCGGCGGGCGCCCACGCGCCGGGAGCTCGACGTGGCAGAGCTTCGCTCGTGGCGACGGCACCACCGAGGTCGATTGGTTGAACGGCGAGGTCGTCCTGCTCGGCCGCCTGCACGGCGTGCCGACGCCGGTCAACGCGATGCTCTGCGACCTCGCCCGCTGGGCCGCAGCCACCGGCGTCGAGCCGCGTTCGCTGCGCGCCGCGGACCTCGTCGCCCGCCTCCCCGGCTGACGGCGCGCGTCAGTCGCGCACCTACGCTCCACGACCATGAGCACAGCACCCGCAGTCGTCGACAACACCGAGCGTCATCGGCTCGAGGTCCACATCGACGGCCACGTCGCCCACCTCGACTACACCCTGCACGACGGTCGGTTGCGGCTGGTCCACACGGAGGTCCCGGAGGAGCTGGGTGGTCGCGGGCTCGGCGGGATCCTCGCCCAGACCGCGCTCGACAAGGCGATCGCCGGCGAGCTCACCGTCGAGGTCATCTGCCCGTTCGTCAAGTCCTGGCTGGAGAAGCACCCGGACGCCGCCGCCACCGTGACGATCGTCTGATGTTCGCCTGGAGCAGCGACTGGCTGGAGCAGCGCACCGAGGTGGCGCTGGATCCGGCGTTGCCGATCATCGATCCGCACCACCACCTCTGGCACGGCGGCGGCGAGCGCGAGCAGTACCTCGCCGGGGACCTGCAGGCCGACACGGGTGCCGGACACAACGTCGTCGGGACCGTGTTCATCGACTGCATGTGGAACTACCGCACGGACGGTCCCGAAGCGCTCCGCCCGGTCGGCGAGACCGAGACGGCAGCGTCCGCCGCGGTGGCCAGCGCCGGGACGGGTTCGCAGATCGGCGGCATCGTCTCCTTCGCCGACATGACGCTCGGCGACGCGGTGGACGAGGTGCTCGACGCCCATGTTGCCGCGGGCAACGGGTTGTTCCGCGGGATCCGTCACGCGACAGCGCTCGACGCCGATCCGGCCGTCAGGCGGTCGCACACCCGGCCGACACCGCTGCTCATGGCCGAGCCGTCGTTCCGCCAGGGCGTCCGCCAGCTGGCCGCGAAGGGCCTGACGTTCGACGCGTGGCTGTACCACCCGCAGATCACCGAGCTCACCGCCCTCGCCAACGCCGTTCCGGAGTGCACGTTCGTGCTCGATCACCTCGGCGGCCCGCTCGGCATCGGTGGGTATGCCGGGCGTCGCAACGAGACCATGGACAGGTGGCGGATCGACATCGCCGAGGTCGCCGCCTGCCCCAACGTGGTCGTCAAGCTCGGCGGGATCGGCATGGTGATCTACGGGCTCGCGTTCGAGGCGCAGCCGGATCCACCGACGAGCGACGATCTGGTGGACGCGTGGGGCGGCCCGATCCAGTACGCGATCGAGCAGTTCGGGGTGGATCGCTGCATGTTCGAGTCGAACTTCCCGGTCGACAAGGTGTCGTGCAGCTACGTCACGCTGTGGAACTCGTTCAAGAAGATGGCTGCCGGCGCGAGCGATGCCGAGAAGGCGGCACTCTTCCACGACACCGCGGCGCGCGTCTACGACGTCCGGCTCTGACGGCGCCCGCTCCTACGCGAGCTGGGCGGCGCGGGCGGTGCGCAGCGCGTCGGCCCACCAGACGAGCTGGTCGAGCATCGTCGTGACCGCCGCCTCGGCTGCGTCCGTCGTCGCCGCATCGCGCAGCTCGCCCGTCTCGTCGAACTGCGGCCACGGGTTGTGGAAGCTGACCGTGTCGCGCATCGTCGCGGCGTGCACCTCGGCGAAGACCTGGCGCAGGTGCTCGACGGCGCGCAGACCACCGGACAGCCCGCCGTAGGACACGAACGCCACCGGTTTGCGCTGCCACTCGGCGTGCACGAGGTCGATCGCGTGCTTGAGCGACGCGGGGTAGCTGTGGTTGTACTCCGGGGTGACCACCACGAACGCGTCGGCACGGTCGAGCCGGGCGATGTACTCCTCGACGGCCGTCGAGCGCTCGCGAGTGTGCCGGCCCGGCAGTTCGATGTCGACGAGGTCGATCACGTCGAGGTCGATGTCGTCGCGGCGCAACGCGCGCCGCGCGAACCACGCGCCGATGACGTGCCCGAAGCGGCCGTCGCGGGTGCTGCCGACGATGAGTGCGACGCGGATGGGCTGTGCGGACATGGGTGCTCCTCGGGGGTCGACGGTCACGGTACAAGCTGAAGTTCACTTGAAGTCAAGGTCTGATCTCGTCGCGCCTACGCTGCCGGAGTGGAACATGACCTGTCGATCGGGACGTTGGCGGCGCGGTCGGGAGTGGCCACCTCCGCGCTGCGCTTCTACGAGGCGGAGGGGTTGATCCACGCCGAACGCTCTCCAGGTGGCCAACGCCGCTACCACCGCGACATGCTGCGCCGCGTGTCGTTCATCCGTGTCGCCCAGCAGGTGGGGTTGCGCCTCGAGGAGATCCGCGAGGCGATGGCATCGCTCCCCGACAACCGCACGCCGACGAAGCAGGATTGGGAGCACCTCGCCGAGTCGTGGCGGCCACGCCTCGACGCCCAGATCGGGATGCTCGAGCGGCTGCGCGACAAGCTCACCGGCTGCATCGGCTGCGGTTGCCTGTCCCTTGCCGCGTGCCGGATGTTCAACCCCGGCGACCTCGTCTGGGAACGCGGACCGGGCCCGCGCTACGTGTTGGACGAGGACCACTGATGGCCGCCGAGCTGCGCCCGTGGACCGCGCACCTCCCAACAGGTCGTGCGGCAACGCGGCTCAACCTCGTCGCCGGCCGCTCGCTCGTCGACGCCTGGACCGCGCACTGGCGAGTCGTGCCGACCCGGCCGACGCTCGTCGACGCGACGTCGCGCGGCGACGGCCGCACCGTGTCGGCCGGGGAGCTCGACGAACGGTCCGCGGAGGCCGGGCGGCGCCTGGCGGCGGGCGGTGTGCGACCCGGCGACCGCGTGCTCGTGTCCGGCGCGTCGTCGATCGACTACGTCGTCGCCTACATCGGCGTGCTGCGGGCCGGCGCCGTAGCGCTCGCCGTGAACAGCTCGTACACCCAGCGCGAGGTCGGCCTGATCGCCGCCGACGCACGCCCGGTGCTGGCCATCAGCGACCAGCCGGCGATGGCCGGCTGGCTGGAGGCCGCGGTGCCCGGCACGCGGACGACGAGCCCGGCGCTGGAGAACCTTCCCCCTGCCGACGCGAGCGCGCGCATCGACGTCGCCGGACCGTCGGACGGCGCGCTGCTCGTCTACACGTCCGGCACGACCGGGGTACCGAAGGGCGTGCCGCTGAGCCACGCCAACCTGCTCGCGTCTGCCGAGGCGGTGCGGCTCGCGTGGCGCTGGACCGCCGAGGACCGCCTTGCCCTCGCCCTGCCGCTGTACCACCTGCACGGGCTGGGCGTCGGCCTGCACGGCACGCTCGCGGCCGGCGCGACGGCCGTCCTGCTCGACCGGTTCGACCCGGGCGTGGTGATCGATGCGGTCTCCGATGGGGCCACGATGTTCTTCGGGGTGCCGACGATGTGGAACCGGCTCGCCGCCCATCCGCGCGTCGCCGAGCTGTCCGCGCTGCGCCTCGGGGTCTCCGGTTCCGCCCCCCTGCCGGCCGATCTCCACGCCGCGATCGCCGAGCTCACCGGGCTGCCCCCGCTCGAGCGCTACGGGATGTCGGAGACGGCGATGCTCGTCTCCAACCCGTTCGAGGGCGAACGCCGTGCCGGTTCCGTCGGCTTCCCGCTGCCGGGGGTGGACGTACGGCTCACCGCGAACGAGGGTGGATCGGCGGAGATCGAGGTGCGCGGCCCGAACGTGTTCGCGGGGTACCTCAACCGACCCGACGCGACGGCTGCGGCGTTCGACGACGACTGGTTCCGTACCGGTGACCTCGGCGAGATCGACGACGACGGGTACCTGCACATCGTCGGTCGCTCGAAGGAGCTGATCATCAGCGGTGGGTTCAACGTCTTCCCTCGCGAGGTCGAGGACGTCGTCCGATCGTGTCCGGGGGTGCTCGACGTCGCGGTCGTCGGTGTCCCCGACCCGGAGTGGGGCGAGAGGGTCACGGCGTTCGTCGTCGCCGACGGTGTGCCCGACGACGCCCTCGCCGCGTGGTCCGCCGAACGCCTCGTCGCGTACAAGCGGCCGCGGCGGTGGGAGCGGATCGCGGCGATCCCGCTGAACGCGATGGGCAAGGTGCAACGCGACGTGTTGGTCCGGCTCGCGACGGGCATCTGAGCCGAGACGGCTTGACGCCACCCCTCCCGACAGCGCGCAGGCGCGGGTTGGTCACGGCCACCGCGTGGCACCGTACGATACGGCACCGAAGAAGGGAGCCCGGATGGCACACGAAGGATTCCACGAAGCCGTCGAGTCGCTGACGCCGGCGACCCTCGATCGTCACCGCGCGATCGAGTCGATCATGGAGGAGCTCGAAGCCGTCGACTGGTACGACCAGCGCGTCGACGCGGCCGGCGACGTGGAGCTCGCCGGGATCCTGGCGCACAACCGGGACGAGGAGAAGGAGCACGCGGCGATGACGCTGGAGTGGTTGCGCCGCCACGACCCGAAGCTCGACGAGCACCTGCGCACCTACCTGTTCACCGCCGACTCGGTCCTCGCGACGGAGAAGGCGGCCGAGTCCGGCCCCGCTCCCACGGGCAGCGCCGACGGCAGCCTCGGCATCGGCAGCCTGCGCGGTCTCGCGTTCTCGCTGTCCCCCATCCCCCGGGAGGACTCATGAACCACCTGTTGCGCGAGCTCGCGCCGATCTCCGACGCTGCATGGACCGAGATCGACGGTGAGGCAACCCGCACGCTCGCCCACTTCTTCGCGGCTCGCAAGCTGGTCGATTTCGAGGGCCCGCTCGGCTATGCGACATCGGCGGTGAGCCTCGGGCGGCTGCAGCGCGTCGGTGACCAGCCTGCCGACGGCGTCACCGCCAACCGCCGCCAGCTCCTCCCGCTGCTCGAGTTGCGCCGACCGTTCACCCTGCTGCGCTCGGAGCTCGAGTCGGTCGACCGCGGTGCGTGCGACGCCGACCTCGATCCCCTGATCGACGCTTGCCGCGCCATCGCGATGGCCGAGGACACGCTCGTGTTCACCGGCAACGCGAGTGCCGACATCGTCGGCATCGTCACCGCCTCGCCGCACGCGCCGATCCCGCTCACCGACGAGTTCGATCGGTACCCGAACCGGGTCGCGCAGGCGGTGGCCACGCTGAAGGCGGCCGGCATCGGCGGTCCATACGCCATCGCGCTCGGACCGCGCTGCTACGCCGGGGTGATCGAGACGACCGAGAAGGGCGGCTTCCCGCTCCTGCAGCACCTCGCCCTGATCCTCGGTGGCCCGGTGATCTGGGCGCCGGCGGTCGATGGCGCCGTGGTGCTCAGCCAGCGCGGTGGCGACTTCGAGCTGACCGTCGGTCAGGACACCTCGATCGCCTACCGCGACCACACCTCCGAGACCGTGACGCTCGAGCTGCAGGAGACGGCGACGTTCGTGGCCCCGACGCCGGCGGCAGCGATCGCGCTGCAGTACTCGACGACGTAGTCCCGCGCGGGCTCATCCCGACGACCCGGTCGTCGATCAGCTCGTGGATCAGCTCAGGGTCGGGGCGCGCCCGACGTTGAGGGTGATGTCCAGGCCGAGGCGGTAGCGCATCGTCGGCGACTGCTCGGCCGCACGCTCGGGCGACAGTGCCGCGGTGAAGTTCCATTGCGGGCGCACGAACGGCTTCGTGTAGTACCCGAACAGCAGGGCACGGTCCTCGTCCTCGGTGACGTTGCTGCCGCTCGTGTGCCACACCCGACCGTCCATCACGATGATCGAGCCGGCAGCAGCCCGCAACGGCACCATCTGGGAGATCGGATCCTCGGGCACGTCAGCCCTGGTCCGGAACCGATGGCTGCCGGGAAGGTGCAGCGTCGCGCCGTTGTCGGCGCGCACGTCGGTGAGGCACCAGATGATGTTGATCGTCTGGGTCTCCAGCCACGGCTCGGGCATGACGATGCCCTGGTCGGAGTGGACCATCATCGATCCGCTCCCAGGGCGGGCGATGTTCGCGGTGAAGTTGGAGACGATGTAGTCCGCGCCGAGCACCTGCTCGACGATCGCGTCCGACACAGGATGGGCGACCAGCTCGGCGAACAACTCGTCGAGCTCGATCAGGTCGAAGACCCGCACGTTCGACGCGTTGGGGTCGAGTCCGGCGGCGTGCGTGGGCACCCCGCGGCGCTCGCTCTCGGCCGACGCGGCCCACAGCCGCTCGAGCACATGGGCGACCTCGGCCGGGTCGAGGACCCCCGCCACGAGGGCCACACCGTCGCGTTCGACGTCGTCCGCGACCGTTGCGGCGAGGACTGGCAGGTCGCTCAGTTCGATCATGTGACGACGCTACGGCCCTGGTCACGGGCAACAAGCACGGAGCTGCGCGACGCCCGAGTTTCCGAAGCACACCATGGAATAAATAGGCGCGAGGAGCCGTTGGATCGTCCTGACATGAGTGATTCAATCGGTATGTACCTCAACGAAATCGGCAAGGTCACGCTGCTCACCGCTGATGAGGAGCGGACGTTGTCCCAAGTGATCGAGGAGGGCCGCGCCGCGGCCGAGCGGGTTGCCGCCGGCGAACGCAGCGTCGTCCTCAAGCGGGCCGTGTCCGCCGCCGCTGCGGCGAAGGACCGGTTCATCCGCGCCAACCTCCGGCTGGTGGTCAGCATCGCCCGCCGCTACCCGCTGCCGCAGGGCATGGATCTGGGCGACCTGATCCAAGAGGGCAACCTCGGGCTCGAGCACGCGGTCGACAAGTTCGACTGGCGTCGCGGCTTCAAGTTCTCCACATACGCGACCTTCTGGATCCGCCAGTCGATCGGTCGTGCGCTCGACCAGAAGGGGAGCCTGATCCGCATCCCCGGCGATCGTTCGGCACAGTTGCGCTCCACCTTGCGCCAGGTCGGGGGTGACGCCGACCAGCTCGACGCGGCCAGCGCAGAGCTGCACCGGCTGACGTCGAACGTCTCGCTCGACAAGTCCGTCGGTGACGACGGCGACGCGACCCTCGGCGATCTGATCGCCAACGGCGACGCCTCGCCGGAGGAGATCGTCATGGCCGGCGTCGACGGTGAGCTGCTGGACGAGCTGCTCGGGATCCTGGATCCCCGCAGCCGCTACGCGGTCGAGTCGAGGTTCGGCTTGATCGACGGCGACAAGCACAGCTTCCGGGAGATCGGGGAGCACCTCGGTGTCACCTCGGAAGCCGCTCGTCGGCTGATGAACCGTGCGCTGGAGAGCCTCCGCGGCGACGCGGATCGGGTGCTCGCCGCGTGATCGGGTGTCCGTGCGTCGGGCGACCCCCCGGCCCGACGTACGGACGAACGGTCGTGACGGTCGCGACGGTCGCGACGGTCGTCAGCTGTTGACGACCGCGACCTTCACGGCCTTGCTGCCCTTGTCGAGCGCGGCGCTGAACGCGTCGGCGACATCGTCCAGCGCGAAGCGGTGCGTCACCAACGCGCCGAGGGCGCGGCGGTGCTCGCCGAGGAGACCCGCCGCATCGACGAAGTCGTCGACACCGTCGCGTGTCCCGTAGGCGAACGACGGCAGGATCGCGACCTCCTTCTGCAATGCCGTGAACAGGTCGACCGGCGGTGTGGCGAACGACCCCAACACGACCATCCGGCCACCGCGCTTGGCCACCTTGATGCCGACGTTGACCGTGTCAGCACTCCCGCCGACCGTCTCGATGATCGCGGCCGGCTTGTGCTGCTTGCCCCACGCCATCACGTCCGCCTCCGCGATCGTCTCCAGCCCGAGCGCTTGCGCCGCCGCGATCTGGTGCGGGTAGCGCGCCGACACGACCACGCGCTCCGACACCCGTCGTGCCGCGAGCCCGGCGAGGAGACCGATCGTGCCGGCACCGAGCACGAGCACCGTCTCGTCGGGCTGCAGGCGCGCCAGGCCGACGCCGCGCACCGCGACCGCGAGCGGCTCGGCGAGCATCCCGACGCCCGGCTCGATGTCGCCGAGGGGCACGAGGTTGACGGCCGGTACGTCCACCCACTCGGCCAGCCCGCCGTTGCGGCCGAGGCCGATCAGGTCGCCACCGCGCCGGCACAGGTTCCACTCGCCCGCGTGGCAGTGCTCGCACGTGCCGCAGCGGACCATCGGTGACGCCGCGTACCGGCCGTCGGCGGTGCCGGCGGGTGCGTCCAGCACCGTGCCGACGAACTCGTGTCCCGGCACCGTGTCGAGGATCGGGTCGTGCTGGCCGGTGAAGAAGTGCAGGTCGGTCCCGCAGATGCCGCAGGCCTCGACGGCGAGGCGCACGAACCCGTCGGGCAGCGCCGGTGGCTCGACGTCTTCGACGGTCAGGCCGTCGGCTGTCCAGATCGCTCGCTTCATCGGTCTACCCCTTGTTCGATCTTCGTCCCCGTTCGACCGTACACGGCGAGCCCACCGGGGATACTGGGCCGGTGACCGTCGCCGAACCTGCCGATCTCGCCGCCCGCGACCGTGCCACCGTGTGGCACCCCTACGCGCCGATGCCGGCGGCGATGCCGAGCGTCGCCGTGCGCAGCGCGTCGGGGAACCGCCTGCGACTCGCCGACGGCCGCGAGGTGATCGACGGGATGTCCTCGTGGTGGGCGGCGATCCACGGCTACCGCCACCCGGTCCTCGACGCCGCCGTCACCGCACAGCTGGCGGACATGTCCCACGTGATGTTCGGCGGGCTCACCCACGGACCGGCGGTGGAGCTCGCCGAGCAGCTCGTGGCGATCACCCCGTCCGGTCTCGACCACGTGTTCTTCAGCGACTCGGGCTCGGTGGCCGTCGAGGTCGCGATGAAGATGGCGGTGCAGTACTGGCTCGGCAGGGGACGGCCGCAGCGGCAGCGGATGGTCGCGGTGCGGTCGGGCTACCACGGCGACACGCTCGGCGCGATGTCGGTGTGCGACCCCGACACGGGGATGCACCACATGTTCGCCGGCCTGCTCCCCCAGCAGCTGTTCGCCCCGGCGCCGACGCCCGTCTACGGCGCCACCTTCGACGACAGCGACATCGCGGCGATGCGTGCGTTGCTGGACGAGCACGCCGACGAGGTCGCGGCCGTGATCCTCGAGCCGGTCGTGCAAGGGGCCGGCGGGATGCGCTTCTACGCCCCCGAGTACCTCGCGGCGGTGCGCGGCCTGTGCGACGAGCGCGACGTGCTGCTGATCGCCGACGAGATCGCCACCGGCTTCGGCCGCTCCGGCCGGCTGTTCGGCTGCGAGCACGCCGGCGTCGCACCCGACATCATGTGCGTGGGCAAGGCGATGACCGGCGGCTACCTGTCGATGGCGGCGACGCTGTGCACGACAGCGGTGGCTGGCGCGGTCAGCAACGCCGAAGCCGGTGCGCTGATGCACGGGCCGACGTACATGGGCAACCCGCTCGCAGCCGCCGTGTCGTTGGCGTCGATCCGCCTGCTGCTCTCCCAGCCGTGGGCGGAGAACGTGCGGCGCATCGAGCGCGGCCTGGTCGACGGGCTGGCGCCGGCGCGCGCCGTTGCCCAGGTGCGCGACGTGCGCGTGCTCGGTGGGATCGGGGTGATCGAGACCCGCGAACCGTTGCCGATGGCGGCGATGCAGGCGGTGTGCCTGGAACACGGCGTCTGGCTACGTCCGTTCGGCCGGTTGGTGTACACGATGCCGCCGTACGTGTCGACCGACGGCGACATCGGCGAGATCTGTGCGGCGATGGTGGCGACCGTCGAACGGGTGGCGGCTACCTGATCGCGACGGCGGTCGCGCCCGCCGCGTCCGCGACGACCTGTTCGCGCACGACCGGCTGCTTGCCCGTGGTGGCGACCTGCATGTCGAGTCGCTCGAGCAGCTCGAGATCGTGGTCGTTGCCGGGGTTCGGCGTGGTCAGCAGGCGGTCGCCGAGGAAGATGCTGCTCGCGCCGGCGTGCAGGCACAGGGCCTGCAGCTCGTCGGTCATCTTCGAACGGCCGGCGGAGAGGCGCACCACCGAGGCCGGCATCATCAGCCGTGCCGCGGCGATCGTGCGCACGAGCTCCAGCGGATCGAGCTCGGCGGTACCGAACAGCGGGGTGCCGGGCACCTGGACGAGGAGGTTGATCGGGACGCTCTCGGGATGCGGATCGAGGCGGGCGAGCTGCACGAGGAGCCCGGCGCGATCGAGCCGCGACTCCCCCATCCCGACGATGCCACCGCAGCACAGCTTCACGCCCGAGGCGCGCACGTTGGCCAGCGTGTCGAGGCGGTCGTCGTAGGTGCGGGTGGTGATGATCTCGCCGTAGAACTCGGGGGACGTGTCGAGGTTGTGGTTGTAGAAGTCGAGGCCGGCGGAGGCCAGCCGGTCCGACTGCTCGGGCGTCAACATCCCGAGCGTCACGCACGTCTCCATCCCCAGATCCCCGACCGCCTGCACGGCCTCGGCGACGAGACCGACCTGGCGATCGGTCGGCGAACGCCATGCCGCACCCATGCAGAACCGGGTCGCACCGCTGGCCTGCGCGTTCCGTGCCGCGACGACGATGTCGGCGGTCGGCATCAGTCGCTCCGGCTCGACGTCGGTGTCGTACCTCGCCGACTGCGGGCAGTACGCGCAGTCCTCGGGGCACGCCCCGGTCTTGATCGAGAGCAGGATCGCGGCTTCGACGGTCTGCTCGGCGAAGCCACGCCGGTGCACGTCGTGCGCCTCCGCGAGCAACTCGTGGAACGGCCTGGCGATCAACGCTTCGGCCTCGGCAACGGTCCAGTCGTATCGCAGCTGCATCGCCACACACTGGTCGGCGCCTGGGCTGCGATCCAATTGTGACCCGTTGCGAACTGGTGGCGTGTGTCACCGGGATGCGAAGGTGGACCGTGGCACACAGCTCGAGGACCCCGTCGACGTGAGTGGACGATGGACGACCTGGGCGCGCGACGAGGCGTGCGCGATCCGCGCCGCAGGTCGCTGGCGGGCGCCACGCAGCTTCGACGCGCGGGGTCCGGGCGGAGTGCTCGACGGCCGGGACGTGGTCTCTTTTGCGTCCAACGACTACCTCGGTCTCGCCGCGCACCCGCAGGTGATCGAGGCCGCCATCCACGCCACACGACGCTGGGGCACTGGCTCGACCGCCTCGCGGTTGATCGTCGGTAGCCGGCCGTGCCACGCGGAGCTCGAGGTCGAGCTCGCCGAGTGGAAGCACTGCGCGCAGGCCGTGCTGTTCTCCACCGGCTACGCCGCGAACCTCGGCGTGCTCGGGGTCTTCGGTGGTCCGGGCGTCAACGTGTTCAGCGACGAGCTCAATCACGCGTCGATCGTCGACGGCTGTCGGCTGAGCCGCTCGAGCGTGCAGGTCTACCGCCACAACGACATGGGCCACCTCGGCGAGCTGCTCGACGCGACAGCGGGGCGCACGGTCGTGGTCACCGACAGCGTCTTCTCGATGGACGGCGACCTCGCGCCGGTCGGCGAGCTGGCCGGGCTGTGCGCGCGCCACGGCGCACTGCTCGTCGTCGACGAGGCCCACGCGGTGCTGGGCCCCGACGTCCCGGTGCTCGACGGGCTCGACGTGCTGCGCGTCGGCACGCTGTCGAAGACGCTCGGCTCGCTGGGCGGGTGGGTGGCGGGGCCGGCCGACCTCGTGCAGCTGCTCGTCAACCGCGCCCGTTCGTACATCTTCACCACGGCGCCGAGCCCGGCGGACACCGCGGCCGCGCTGGCCGCGCTGCGCATCGTGCGCAGCGACGACGGCCGTGCGCTGTCGGCGCGGTTGCGCGCTTCGATCGAACGCATCGCCCCGGGCCATCCGTCGCCGATCGTGCCGATCGTGCTCGGCGCCGAGCAGGCCGCGCTGGACGCCGCTGCGGCACTCGGGGCGTTCGGTGTGCTGGTCCCGGCCATCCGGCCGCCGACCGTTCCTGCGGGCACCTCCCGGCTGCGGATCGCCCTGTCCGCCGGCCACAGCGACGAGATGGTCGACCGCCTGCTCGCCGCGCTCGCCGCGCTCGGCCTGCGTCATGGCGAGGTCGGGTCTCGGATGGGTGACGGATGAGGCCCGACCGATGAGGCCCGAGCGACTGATCGTGGTGGTCGGCACCGGAACCGAGGTCGGCAAGACGTGGGTGTCGTGCCGGCTGCTGGAGCGGTGGCGCACGGCCGGGACGACGGTCGCGGCGCGCAAACCGGCGCAGTCGTTCGAGGTGACGCACGACGGCCGCCCGCGCGAGCTCACCGACGCGGAGCTGCTGGCTGCGGCGACGGGCGAACAGGTGCACGACGTCTGTCCCGCGCACCGCTGGTACGGGGTCCCGATGGCGCCACCGATGGCGAGTGCCGCACTCGGTCGTGGGCCGATCGGCCTCGACGACCTGATCGACGAGCTGGCCTGGCCCCGCGGCACGGCGATCGGCGTGGTGGAGACGGCCGGTGGCGTGCGCTCACCCATCGCGGACGATGGAGATGCTGCTGACGTCACCCGACGGCTCGAGCCGGACGCGGTCCTGCTCGTGGCAGACGCGGGGCTTGGCGTGATCAACGCCGTCCGGTCGGCGATCGACGCGCTCACGACACACCGCGTCGTCGTGCTGCTGAATCGCTACGACGCGGCACAAGAACTGCACCGCCGCAACCACGATTGGCTCGCGAACCACGACGGCTTGGATGTCCACACCACGCTCGACAGCATCGAGCAGGTGTTGCGGACGGACTGAGCTCGGCGGACCAGGCTCAGGTTGCTGCAATCACAGGTCCGGCCACCACGACGTGGCGGCCGGACTCGCGATCAGAGCGGACGGACGTTCTGAGCCTCTTCGCCCTTGCGGCCGGGAGCGACGTCGAACTCGACAGCCTGCCCTTCCGCGAGGGACTTGTAGCCAGTGCCCTGGATGTTGGAGAAGTGGACGAACACATCGTCACCCTGCTCGCGAGAGATGAAGCCGAAGCCCTTCTCAGCATTGAAAAACTTGACAGTACCTGTGGCCACTGGGCCCTCACCTTCAACATGAAATTTGCCACGGTAGGAAACCCGGGCACCGCACCTTATCGGGAGATGTGTCCCCCGGGCGTGTTGAACCGCGCGCAATCCACCGTCGACGCCGCCGCCGGCGGCGCCGGGTTCAGGACGGACCGGAGAAGGCGATGCCCCGCTCGGTCTTGGTCGGCCCGACGATCGGATCGTGATCGTCCTCGTAGCGGGTCAGCTCGGCGCGGCCGACGACGTGCCAGTGCACCTCGTCCGGGCCGTCGGCGAGACGCAGGGTGCGCGCGCTGGTGTACATCCGTGCCAGCGGGGTCCACTGCGAGATGCCCGTCGCGCCGTGGATCTGGATGGCCTGATCGATGATCTCGCAGACCCGGACCGGCACCATCGCCTTGACGGCGCTGACCCACACGCGGGCCTCCTGGTTGCCCATCACGTCCATCGCCTTCGCCGCACGCAGCACCATCAGCCGCATCGCCTCGATCTCGATGCGCGCCTTGGCGATCATCTCGGTGTTCTTGCCGAGCGCGGCGAGCGGCTTGCCGAACGCCTCGCGGTTGAGGCCACGACGGACCATCAGCTCCAGCGCCTTCTCGGCAACGCCGATCGAGCGCATGCAGTGGTGGATGCGGCCCGGCCCGAGGCGGACCTGCGAGATCTCGAAGCCACGGCCCTCGCCGAGCAGCATGTTCGACGCCGGCACGCGGACGTCGGTGAAGCGCAGGTGCATGTGGCCGTGGGGCGCGTCGTCGTCGCCGAACACCGCCATCGGCCCGAGGATCTCCACGCCCGGCCACGGCAGCGGCACGAGGATCTGCGACTGACGCTTGTGCGGCGGGCCGTCCGGGCTCGTCTGCAGCATGCAGATCATGATCTTGCAGCGCGGATCGCCCGCACCGGAGATGTAGTACTTCTCGCCGTTGATCACCCACTCGTCGCCGTCGAGCACGGCCTTGCAGGCGATGTTCTTCGCATCGGACGAGGCGACATCGGGCTCGGTCATGGCGTAGGCGGAGCGGATCTCCCCCGACAGCAGCGGCTCCAGCCACTGCTTCTTCTGCTCGGGCGTGCCGACGCGCTCGAGCACCTCCATGTTGCCGGTGTCGGGTGCGCTGCAGTTGAGGCACTCCGACGCGAGCGGGTTCTTGCCGAGCTCCTGGGCGATGTACGCGTAGTCGAGGTTG
>JAODBQ010000174.1 GCA_025464045.1 Ilumatobacteraceae bacterium | reverse complement strand
CCGCGGGCGGTGCTCGTGGCGATCAGCGGCTTCGGGCTCACCGGGCGCTACGCGACCTGGAAGACCTCCGACCTGGTCGACTGGGCATCGGGCGGCTACCTGCTGCTCAACGGCGACCCGGGGCGCGAGCCGATCCAGGGCGGCGGCCCGTGGACCTCACTGCTCATCGGCGCCACCGCAGCGGTCGGCGCAGCAGCGGCGGTCCTCGACGCCACCCTCACCGGGGAGGGCCAACTCGTCGACGTCGGCGGCATGGAGGCGATCAGCGCGGCGCACCAGTGGAGCCTGACGATGTACACCCACACCGGCGTGATCAAGCGTCGCGCCGGTCTGCGGTTCGAGAACTTCCACCCCCTCGGCCTGTACCAGTGCAGCGACGGTTGGATCATGATCGCCGCGCCGAGCAAGGACCAGTTCGAACAGCTGTGCATCGTCTGCGAGGCGTTCGAGCTGTTGCTGGACGAGTCGCTCCAAGCACCGAGCGCCCGGTTCGAGCGCGCCGACGAGATCGACGCGCAGATCCAGCCGTGGCTGTCCGCGCACACCGCCGACGACGCGGTCGCCGCGCTGCAGGCGAATCGCGTCCCCGCCGGCAAGGTCAACACCTACCTCGACGCGCTCGCCTCGGAGCAGTTCGCGGTCCGCCGCCTGCTCGTCGACCGACCGGACATCAGTCCCACTGCACAGATGCCCCGTGCGCCCTTCCTCCTCCAACCGAGTCCGGTGCAGCACGCCGGGGAACCGACTCACCAACGGGGCGCGGACACCGCAGCGTTCCTGCTCGACGCGCACGATCCACCGCCGCGGCGCACGTTCCCGGCGATCGACATCAGCACCATCCGCGTCGCCGAGTTCTCGATCGCGTGGGCCGGCCCGCTGACCGGTCGGTTCCTGGCCGACTTCGGTGCACACGTGATCAAGGTCGAGCACCCCGGCAGCCGCGGTGTCGGCAGTGAGGCCAAGACGCGGCTGATCGACGGCGACCCCGAGTGGAAGTGGGGGATGCCCACCGACCCGCAGATCCGTTCGGAGATCTTCCCCAACGCGGTGCCCGGGGAGCGCTTCTGGAACCGGACCGGCATCTGGAACAAGATGAACCGCGGCAAGCGCAGCCTCGCGCTGGAGGCCAAGCTCCCCGCCGGCAAGAAGATCCTCGAGGAGGTGCTGGCGAGCGTCGACGTCGTGCTGCACAACTACTCGCCGCGCGGGGCGACCTCGCTGGGGATCGATGCGCCGGCGGTCGCCGCGCTGAACCCGACGGCGATCACGATTGCGATGACCGGGTACGGCGAGACCGGTCCGATGTCCACCCACTTCTCCTTCGGGCCGATGCTCGAGGGCTTCTGTGGACTCAACGAGGCCACGGGCTACATCGGCGAGGGGCCCCACCGGCTCGGGTTCGCCTTCCCCGACGCCGTCGGCGGCGTCCACGGCACGTTCGCCACCCTGGCCGCGCTGTGGGAACGCGCGGCGACGGGCGCGACGGTGCACGCCGACCTGTCGCAGGCGGAGACCCTCGCGTCGTTCGTCGGCGACGGCCTGCTGGCAGCGTCGGCCACCCAACGGGTTCCGGCACGACGCGGCAACCGGTCCTTGGACGCCGCACCCCAGGGCGTCTACCGCTGTGCCGGCGAGGACCGCTGGCTCGCCGTCACCGTCGCCGGCGACAACGAGTGGCGCAGCGTCGTCGATCTCGTCGACGACCCGGCACTCGCCGCGTTGCGCGACGCGACGCTGGCCGAGCGGTTCGCCGCCCACGACGAGATCGACGCCGCGCTTGCGCGGTGGACGATCGAGCGGATCGACCTGTCGGCGGCCGCCGCGCTGCAACACGTCGGGGTCGCCGCCTGCCCGGCGTTCACGACCGGCGACCTGGTCGAGAACGAGCACCTCGGCGACCGCGGGTTCATGGTCGAATGGGACCAGGTCGACGTCGGCACCGCCTCGTTCCCCGGCTACCCGATCCACTTCGAGGCGCGCACGTACGACGTCGTCGGTGCGCCGGGGCTCGGTGCGGACAACGCGTCGACCTTGCGCGACCTCGGCTACGACGAGGATCAGATCGCGCAGCTCGCCGCGGATGTTTTGATCGCCGACCGCCCGCCGCTCTGACGAGCGCCGTGCTGACGGCCTTTGTTGCCGCGTCTCCCCAATAGACGCCGAACAATCGTGCGGTGGATGAGCTGCAAAGACGTCTGACGTCTTGGTATCGTCGGCGAAATGGCGAAGCAGATCATCACGACGGTCACCGACGACATCGACGGGAGCCCCGAGGCCGAGAACATCACCTTCGGATTCCAAGGTGTCGCGTACTCGATCGACCTCGGCCCGAAGAATGCCGAGAAGTTGCAGAAGGCACTCAAGCCGTACATCGACCACGCGACGCGTCAGCGCGGCGCCAGCGGGCGCCCCGCACCGAAGCGCAACACCACCCGGGATTATGACCTCGTGCAGCTGCGTGAATGGGCCGCGAAGGAGAAGGTCGCACTGCCGCAGCGGGGCCGCATCCCTGCCGCGATCGTCGCCCGATATCAGGCCGTCACGAAGTAGCCCGATCGGGCCGAGCTCGGCGTCAGGAGAACGACACCGAACCGTCACCCATCGGCGTGGTCTCGACCGCGCCGTCCGATGACGGACGTTCGAATTCGGCATTGAGCTCGGCACCCACGATCACCGCGAGCGCGGTGATGAACAGCCACAACATCGTGATCACGATCGCCCCGAGCGAGCCGTAGGTCTCGTTGTACTTGGCGAAGTTGGCCGCATAGATGCTGAAGCCCACCGAGGCGATCAGCCACAGCAGTGTGGCCACCACGGCCCCGGGTGAGGTCCATGCCCACCGCGGCTCGTCACGATCAGGCGCGAAGCGGTACAGCACCGTCAGCGCGAACATCATTCCGAGGAGCAGCACGATCCAGCGCGCGATGTCGCCGGCGATGCGGCCTTCGGCGCCGAGCCCGGTGTCCGCGAGGATCGCCGGGACGAACGCGATGACCACCACGGCGAGCAGCAGGAAGGCCATGCCGCCTGCGGTCAGCGCGAGCGCGACCAGCCGCCGGCGCAGCCAGCTGCGGGTCTCGGTCTCGTCGTAGGCGACGTTGATCGCCTGCATCAGGTGGTTCATCCCGTTGGACGCGCTGAACAGTGCGACGGCGATGCCGACGGCGAGGCCGACCCCCACCTCGGCTCCGGTGTTCGACGCGATCGACTGCAGTTGGCTGGCGACGAGATCGCGGACCTCTCGCGGCGCCGCGTCGAGCCACCCGCCGACCTGCTGATCGACCTCGTTGGGATCGGCGGCGAGGCCGTAGATCGACACCACCGCGACCAGCGTTGGCACGAGGGCGAGCAGCGAGTAGAACGCCGCGGCGGCGCTCATCATCGGCACGCGATCCTGCTTGACCTCCTTCGCGGTGCGCACGAGCACGTCTCGCCACCGACGCTCCTCGCGTTCGATCGGGCGAACCTCGTCCGGCTGGCCCTCCGCGTCGATCCGACCGGCGTGCGCCACCGGACTGCTCATGCTGGCCCACCTCCCACTGTGGACGATCGGGTCGTCGTCGCGGACATTCTGGCGGACCCCGCGTCCCGTCGCTGTTCTTCGTCGCGCCGCCGCCTAGCCTCGGGACCAGTCCGTCGGCAGTGCGCCGCGTCGGCGGGCTGCGATCGCCCAGCGCTCGGAGGGGACAGATGACGTACGCGGGAACGCGTCGGATCGTGGATGCCGACAGCCATCTGATGGAGACGACGACGTTCCTCACCGATCACGCCGAGCCGGCGATGCGCCACCGCCTGCCGCCGCTCGGCGGAGGTCGCAGCGGGCTGGATCTCGATGTCGTCGCGCACTCGCCCGAGCAGCACGCGGCGCTGGTGGGCCTCGGCGATGCGCTGATCAAGCGCGGGCCGAAATGGCATGCCGCCCTCGGCGCGGTCGATGCGGCGGAGCGGACCGAGGCGCTCGACCTGCTCGGCTTCGAGCACCAGGTCGTGTACTCGTCGGTGTGCGCGCCGCTGTTCGCGATCGTCGATCCGGAAGTGCGCTACGCCGCGTACCGCGCTCACAACCGTGCGATGGCGGCGTTCTGTCACGACGACGAGCGGCTCGCCGGCGTCGCGTTGTGCGATCTCGACGACGTCGATCTGGCCGTGGCCGAGCTCGACGCGGCACTCGACCTCGGGTTGCGCGAGGTGTGGATCCCGGCACGAGCGCCGGGCGGACGCTCCCCCGGCCATCCTGACCACGACGTGCTGTGGGCGCGCCTCGCCGAACGCAACGTGCCGTTCGTGCTGCACGTGGGCAGCGGGCCGCTGCCGATCGGTGAGGAGTGGATGAACGACGGGCGCGCTCCCGACGAGCAGATGACCGGTGCGGAGATCATCGGTTCCAAGGACTTCATGGTCGTCTACCAACCGGCCGAGCGTTTCCTCTCCGTCCTCCTGCTCGACGGTGTCCTCGAACGCCACCCGGCGCTGCGCGGGGGCGCGATCGAGATGGGTGCCGGCTGGGTGCCCTCCATGCTGCGCCGGCTGGATCATGCGGTGGGCATCTGGAGCCGCTCGGAGCCGCGGCTGGCAGACATGGCGCGCACGCCCTCGGAGCAGGCGTCGGCACAGCTGCGCTTCACGCCGTACCCGTTCGAGGAGGTCGGGCAGCTCTGCCGCGAATCGGATCCGGGCCTGTACATGTTCTCCTCCGACTACCCGCATGCGGAGGGCGGTCGTGATCCGCTCGGACGGTTCGATCGCTCGTTGGCCGACCTGCCCGACGACGTCGTCGACGGGTTCTACGCCGGGAACGCGCTCGCCTGGCTCGGCCTCGGCCGACGGGCCACCACGTGAGCGCGACCGGACGCGCGCAGGTCGGGAGCAGACCCAGTCCGCTGCTGGCGGGCACCCGGTTCGGGCGTACGGTTTCACAGATGGGGAAGCTGCCGCTGCTCGAAGTGCCGATCGTCGACTACGGCGACGACGAACCGGCGATGGTCCGCCACCGCGACGAGGGCGAGCAGCGGGCGCTGGCCCTCGACAACCGTGGTCCGATCAGGTTCGACGAGCACGGTCGGCTCGAGCAGCGCATCCTCGACGCCTACGAGCGCTCGGGCTTCTACGTCTTCGAGGGCGTGCTCGCGCAGGACGAGCTGGACGACATCGAGCTCGACGTCGCCAACATCCTCGAACGGGCGCCGATCACGAAGGGCGCACTCGTCGATCGGCACGGTCGACCGGCACTCGGCGCCGACGGTCGGTCGAACAACATCGGCTGGACGAAGCCGCTCGCCGACCCGTTGGGTGGCACGAAGGCCGCGAACGGCCGTCATCCGTCGAAGATGACGGAGCCCGTCGCACCCGAGGGCGCCCCCGAGCACGTGATGCAGATCGTCCTCGGCTCGCTGCAGTTCTCGCCAGCGTGCCTGCGGGTCTACGGCCACCCGCAGCTCCTCGCCGTCGCGGCGACGATCAACGGCGACGACTTCGTGCCGTTCAACGAAGCGGTGTGGATCAAGCACCCGCGCCTCGGGGGATCCGTCGCCTGGCACCAGGACGGCTGGACGCACTGGGACAGCCCCGAGCTCGACTCGGGCAGTCACGGCTTCAACTTCATGGCGCAGCTCTACGGCTGCAACGCCGCCAACGGCCTGTGGGTGATCCCCGGTTCGCACCGCACCGGCAAGGTCGACATCAAGGCGATGGTCGATGCCGCGGGCTCGGACCGGCTGCCGAACGCGGTGCCCCTCATCTGCGCGCCCGGCGACGTCGCGATCACCAATCGCCAGGCGGTGCACGGCTCCTACGCCAACACCAGTCCGGACCCGCGGGTCACGATCAACTTCGGCTTCCACCGCCGACGCTCCGTGCTCGGCGTCACGAGCGGGGGCGTGCACAACCCCGTTGCCGTCTACGACGCCGAGCGGATCCACGAGCGGGCGAAGGCGATCATGTACGGCATCGATGCGCGGGCACAGCGCTACCCCGACGAGACGCGCTACGTCTACCAGCCGTTCGCCGGCCACGAGGACGAGTATCGCTGGACGCCCGAGACGATGGACGTCTTGAAGGACTACAACCTCCTCGACCTCGGCATCTGACCGCGGCATCTGACCGGCGTCGCGCGACCTTCGACAGCGGAGTCGGCCCGCTCACCTGTCGTAGCGGAACCCGATCTTCATCATCACCTGGTAATGCGCGACCTGGCCGCCGTCGATGTGCCCGGAGATCTTCGAGACCTCGAACCAGTCGAGGTTGCGCAACGTCTCGTTGGCCCGTCTGATCGCGTTGCGGATCGCATCGTCGACACCTTCGGTGGACGTGCCGACCAGCTCGGTCACGGGATAGGTGTTGCTCTCGGCCATCGTCGTGATCCTCTCCTCGTCGAACGGTGACGCAGGTACCCCGGATGGGCCGCACGAAACGACGCGGCCGCTCGACCGGGGCCCTCTCACCCGCTCGGGCCGTGCACCCATTACCGTGACCGGGTGCTCGATGACGGCGCTCGGCGGCGCAGCGTCCAGCTGGCGACGATCGCCGTGTGCAGCTGCCTGATGGTCGCCGTGGTCTACGTGATCGCGATCCGCACGCATCTCGGCCAGCGACTCGACGATGTCGCGTTCGCGCGGCGCTCCGTGGTCACCGCTGCGACCACCCGGCGAACCGACCGGTTGCTGGGCACGATCAGCACTGCATCGCTGTTCGTGTTCGGCGGTGCGATCGTGCTGATCGCGCTGGCGCGACGCAGGTTGCGTCTCGCGGTCGCCGTCGGCATCGCCATGTCGGGCGCGGTGCTGACCACGGAGGTGTTGAAGCGCCGGATCCTCACCAGGCCGCGCTTCGGCGGGGTCTACGGCGTCGCCGGGAACAGCTTCCCCAGCGGGCACGCGGCGATCGGGATGGTGCTGTCGCTCGGCATCGTGATGGTCGCGCCGTTGCGCCTGCGCCGTCCGGCACTGATCGTCGGTGGCCTGACCGCGACGGCGTTCGGGACCGCCGTGCTGTCGTCCGGATGGCACCGGCCGAGTGACACGATCGGCGCGTACTTCGTCGCGCTCGCCTGGTTCGCCGCGGTGTCGGCGCTGCTCGTGCGGGTCGAGCAGCGCAGCCGTGCCCGCCCCGATCCCGCCGTCGATCCGGTGCTGTCCCGGGCGCTGCTCGCCACCGCGGCCATCGTCGTGTTCGGCCTGCTGATGTTCGTCCTGTGGAAGTCGGTGCACGCCACGGGCCTGCGCACCGTCGTCAACGCGGCGCCGTACATCGCCGCCTGCATCGCCATCGACGTCGTCGGCCTGCTGATCGTCGGCACGTTCTACGTCGTGCAGCGCACGTCGGCGACGAGCGCCGACCATCACCGGGCGCCTGTCCAGCGGTAGCCGCGTCGAGCCGTTGGCGGACGGGAAGATCCCTTGGGTGCAGATGCCAGCGTTGCCTGCTGCGGCGGGCCCGCACCGATCGGGAGCCGGCGCCCATGACATCATCGTCGGCATATGTCGACGTCGTGGACCCTCGCTGTGCTCGCTCCCCTGTCCGATGCCGTCCGCGCCGAGATGACCGCCGGCTTGCCCATCGAGGTGGTCGTGCCGGCGGTCGACGACGCCGCCGGTGTCGCCGGTGCGCTGCGCGAGGCCGATCTCGTGATCTACGACTGGCGATCGACGGCAGCCGGTCTCGACGCCCGGGCGATCGCCGAGGCGCCGAGGCTCGCGTTCGTGCAGCAGCCGAGCGTCGGCGTCCCGGCACACGATCTCGACGCGCTCACCTCGGCAGGTGTCCCGCTGTCCAACGCCGCCGGGTTCAACACCGTGGCGGTCACCGAGTGGGTGCTCGGCGCCGTGTTCGGGGCGGCTCGCCACTTCCGGTGGGTGGAGGGCGAGCTGCGGTCCGGCCGCTGGCCACAGGTCGACGTGATCGCACGAGGACCGGTGGAGATCGGTGGACGGCGCATCGGGCTGGTCGGTTTCGGACCCGTCGGCCAGGCACTCGTGCCCGTGTTCGCCGCACTCGGTTGCCCGGTGTCGTACTGGTCACGTTCCAAGCGCCCGACCGAGCTCGAGCTCGGCGCCACGTATCGCGAGCTCGACCCGCTGATCGCCGACAGCGATGTGCTGATCAACGTCATCGCGCTCGGCGAGACGACGCGGGGCCTGCTGTCCGCCGAACGTCTGGCCACGCTCCCGGCCGGCGCGCTGGTGATCAACGCCAGCCGCGGCGGGATCGTCGACGAGGACGCCGTGCTCCACGCGGTGGAGACGGGGCACCTCGCCGGCGCGGCCTTCGATGTGTACGCGACGGAGCCGCTGCCCGCCGACAGCCCGCTGCGCCGCAGCGACCGGATCCTGCTCACGTCCCACACCGCGGGATCCACCGTCGAGACGTTCGGTCGCCTCGTCGCCCTGATCCGGGACAACCTCGCCCGGGCCACGTCCGGCGCGCCAGTGCGCAACGTGGTCAACGACGCCGGCGCCGTGGTCCGCCGCCGCCTCTGAGCCGTCGCCCGTCCTACGCGAACGCGAGATGTCGGGCAAGGGCCTCCGGCGCGACGGTTGATCATGGCCGACACACACGACATGCCCCGCTCGGAGTGGAAGAGCTACTTCGAGCGGATGACCAAAGCTCACGACGGTGGCACAGTGACGATCGAGGTGCTCGACATGGACTTCGGCGACGGCCTCGAGGCCGAGGGCATGCCGTTCATCTACATCGAGTACGACCCGAAGGATGATGACCTCGTCGTCGCCGCCGGCGCGCGTGACGGCCGCTTCCCTGTTGCCCTGCGCCACATCGTCGAACACCCGCAGCGAATCCTCGTCGACCGCATCGACGGAGCCGGTGACGAGGAGGACGCGATCGGCGTCGTCGGTCAGGACGGTTCGCCGACCATCGTCACCATCCGGTCCTGAACCGATGGGGTGGAGCGTCGAGGTCCGAGCACCACGACGCTGCTGACTGTTCCGTACGCCGTTGCTAGCTTCTCCGTGACGTATGGTCGACCGATCCTTCCTCGAACCTGACACGATCGACCTGCTCGAATCCGGGTGTGCGCTGATCGTCGGACTGGTCACGGCGAATGGAGCACCCTTCGCCACTCGCGGCTGGGGCCTGACCCTCGCCGATGCCCGTGCCGACGCTCGCGCTCGGCTCCTCGTCACCGCGGCCGACGTCGTCGCGCTCGGTCACCCCGACGGCGCGCTGGCCGGTGCATCGGTTGCGGTCACCGGCTGCCACATCCTCACGTTGCGCTCGATCCAGCTGAAGGGCTCGATCGCCTCGGTCGAGCCGCCGACGGCGATCGACCAGGACCGCGTCGACCAGTACTGCGACGACTACTTCGGTGCCGTTGCCCAGGTCGACAACATCCCTCGGCACCTGATGGAACGGATGCGCCCGCGCTCCGTCGTCGCGGTCGTGTTCGGGATCGAGCAGGTCTACGACCAGACCCCAGGACCAGGCGCGGGGGCAGCCGTCAGCGTCGGGGGCCGATGACGACGCACGAGCTGACCCTCGACGACCTGACGAGCTGCTTTCGCGGACTGATCCCGTCGGTGATCGCCACCTGTTCCGCTCGTGGGGTCCCGAACGTCACCTACCTGTCGCGTGCCCACCCCGTCGACGACGAGCGCATCGCGATCTCCAACCAGTTCCTGTCGAAGTCCAGCCACAACCTGGCCGAGCACCCGTTCGCCAGCCTGATCGTGGTCAACCCCGACACGCACGACGAGTACCGGCTGACCGGTGTCTACGAACGGACCGAACGACGTGGCCCCATCTTCGAGCGCCTGCGCAACGACCTCTCGATGATCGCCGCGCTCACCGGGATGCAGGACGTGTTCCACCTGGCCGCCGCCGACATCTACCGGATCACGGCCATCGAGCAGCTCGACACCGTCGGCGGCGCCGACCCGGAACCGCGCTCGCCGACCGAGAGCGCCGGCCACGGGCCGCTCGGAGAGCTGTGCAGCCGACTCAGCCGCTGTGGTGACCTCGATTCGCTCGTCCGGATGACGGTCGATGGCCTCGTCGACCTGCTCGGCTACCGCCACGCGCAGCTGCTGCTCATCGACGAGGACGGTACGCGGCTGTTCACCATCGCCAGCAACGGCTACCCGGTCGGCGGCATCGGCGCCGAAGTCGCACTCGGCGACGGCGTCGCCGGCCGGGCCGCGGCGCGTTGCGAACCGGTGCTCGTCGGCAACTTGGCGCAGATGACCAAGTACTCCAGATCGGTCCGCAGCTCGTTCGAACGAAGCGGTGGCATCGGACCCGGACGCGAGGTGCCGATGGCCGGCCTCGAGCACACCGGCAGCCAGCTGGCCGTGCCCGCCCTCGCCCTCGGGCAGCTCGTCGGCGTGATCCTGGTCGAGGACGAACGACCCGAGCAGTTCTCCCAGTCCGACGCTGTCGTCGTATCGATCATCACGTCGATCGTCGCGGGCTCGATCGAGACGCTCCGCTCGGAGGTCCGCACGGCCGGGGCCCTCACGACCGCACCCCGGCGAGCGCTCCCGATCTCTACCGGCAACAGCGTGCACGTCCGCCACTTCGTGATCGACGGAAGCACCTTCCTCGATGGCGACTACCTGATCAAGGGCGTCGCCGGGAAGCTGCTCTGGTCCTTGCTGCGCCACCACGAGCGCGACGGTCGAACCGACTTCACGAACCGCGAGGTGCGCCTCGACCCGACGCTCGAACTGCCCGACTTCCGCGACAACTTCGAGAGCAGGCTGATCCTCCTCAAACGTCGGTTGGACGAACGCGCCGCACCGCTGCGCATCGAGAAGACGGGTCGCGGCCGGTTCCGGCTCCTCGTCGCAGCCACGCCGCGCCTCGACCTGATGGCCGAGAGCTGATGCCCGGACGCTGCGACTGAACGCGCCGGACCGGTGCGAACGCCGAGAGCGCGCGGGTAGGTCTGCGGCACACGGGACGTCCCACGGATCGTCACGAGCTGCTGTAGAGGACATGCTCTGACCTGGTGGGGCGGGTGGGTATCGAACCCACGACCCAGGGATTATGAGTCCCCTGCTCTGACCACTGAGCTACCGCCCCGAAAACGAACAACTGCCCGCGGCCGGCCTTGAGGCTGGCCGGGCGGGCGTCGTCGTGGTGGCTCCGAGAGCAGGGCTCGAACCTGCGACCCGCTGATTAACAGTCAGCTGCTCTGCCAACTGAGCTATCTCGGAAAGGCGTGATGAGGATAGCCAACGCGGTCGTCCAAGCCAACGGCAGTTCACGGCACGGCCGGCTACTCCTCTTCCAGGAACTCCTTCAGGCGCTGGCTGCGCATCGGGTGGCGCAGCTTGGCGAGCGTCTTCGCCTCGATCTGGCGGATCCGTTCGCGGGTGACGTTGAAGTACTTGCCGACGTCCTCCAGCGTGCGGGCTTGGCCGTCCTCGAGCCCGAAGCGCATCCGCACGATCTCCTGCTCGCGCCCGCTCAGCTCGCCGAGCGCCTCCTCGACGGCCTGGGTGAGCATCCGCTTGGTGGCCAGATCGGCAGGCGTGTCGGCCGTGAGGTCGGCGATGAAGTCGCTGAG
>JAODBQ010000094.1 GCA_025464045.1 Ilumatobacteraceae bacterium | reverse complement strand
GCGCGCGATCCCGCTCGACGAACTGCTGCTGCAGCTCGTCGAGACCCTCCGCAAGTCGATGCAGCTTCGGAGCGCGCAGATCTGGACCGGTTCGGCCGGCCACTACGAGGTTGCCGCGATGGTGCCTCATCGCGCGCTCGCTGCGTACACGGTCGGTGAGAAGGAGCGAGTGGTCGTCAGCAGAGCCGGCGTCTCGGGAGGGACGTGGCTCGACATCTGGCTCCCCGGCTTCGTGCCTCCGGCGATGACCACCTCGACGCGTGTGGCCCCGATTGCCCACAGCGGCGAGCTGCTGGGTCTCATCGTCTGCGAGCGGCCGGCCGACGGCGCGGCGTTCACCGAGGACGACGACAGGGTGCTGACCGACCTGGCGCGGCAGGTCGGTCTCGCCCTGCACAACGTGCAACTGGACACAGCGTTGCAAGCCTCACTCGACGAGCTGCGCGACACCAACGAGGAGCTGCGCGCTTCTCGGGTGCGCATCGTGGCGGCCGGCGACGCCGAACGACGCAAGCTCGAGCGCAACCTTCACGACGGCGCGCAGCAGCACCTCGTCTCGCTCGCCGTGAAGCTGCGATTGGCCAAGGACGCAGTCGTCGACGATCCCGCCGACGCCGAGGCGATGATCGACGAGGTCCGCGGCGATCTGCAGAACGCCATCGCCGAGCTGCGCGCGCTCGCTCACGGCATCTTCCCGCCGCTGTTGATGTCCGGCGGTCTCGCCGAGGCGTTGCCGGCAGCTGCGGCGCGTTCGGCCCTGCCGACCAGTACGGAGATCACCGTCGACCGTCACAACCAGGAGATCGAAGCAGCGATCTACTTCTGCTGCATGGAGGCCCTGCAGAACGCAGGGAAGCACGCGGGCGAAGGTGCCAGCGCGATCGTGAAGGTATGGGAGGACAGCGATGCCTTGCACTGGCAGGTCGCCGACAACGGCACCGGTTTTGATGCGACGGCCGCAGCCGGCGACGGCCATGGCTTCCTCAACATGCGCGACCGAATGGGAGCGTTCAGCGGCACGATCAACGTCATCGGCAGCATCGGTGCCGGCACCACCGTCGAGGGCCGCATTCCGCTGAAGTGATCAGGCGCGCCGACCCGGCCATGCGGGATCGCCGCCGGCCTCCCACAGGTGTCGCACGACGCGTGGAGACAGCTCGTCCTTGTTGACGTAGGCGGCAGCGCCGCACGAGCGTGCGGCCGGCGGCATGTCGTCCGCGGTGTACGTCGACACGAGGATGACCAACGTCTCCGGGTGCGCCGTGGTGATGATCCTCGTGGCCTCCAGCCCGTCCATCGCCCCCATGTTGATGTCCATCAGCACGACAGCGGGGCGGATCCTGTCGACGACCTCGACCGCTTCCTCGCCAGAGGTCGCTTCGGCCACGAGCTCGAAGCCCTGCACGCGCGCGACGACGGCACGCGCCGCGGCGCGAAACGGTGCCTGGTCGTCGACGACCAGCACCTGCACCACGTCCGCGGCCTGCTCCATCAGAAGAACCTCCATGACATGGTCATGGTGCCACCTCAACCGCGTCCCGAGAATCGTGCTGCTACCTCATCGGGGGTGTTGCCTGCATCACCGTCCGTCAGGAACATGAGGACGGCCGTGACCCGTCGATTGAGATCTCGTTCCTCGCTGAGGTGCAGTTTCGAGAAGATGGAGTTGATGTGCTTCTCGACCGCTCGCTCCGACAGCACCAGCGACGTAGCGACTGCTGCGTTGGACTTGCCCTGCGCCATCTCGCCGAGAACCTCCCGCTCGCGCGGGGTCAGGAAGTCGAGCGGCACCTTGGCCTTGCGGCTCGACGAGGCGACGAGTTGCTCGACCACCTTCGGGTCGATGACGGCTCCGCCGGCGGCAACCACGCGAATCGCGTCGACGAGGTCGTCGACATCGGCGACCCGATCTTTCAACAGATACCCGCGGCGCTCGGAGCCCTGCGACAGCAGCGACATGGCGTAGGCGGGGGAGACGTACTGGCTGAGCACGATCACACCGATGCGAGGATGGGTCGTGCGCAACGCGGCTGCGGCGCGAATGCCTTCGTCGGTGCCGGTCGGTGGCATGCGGATGTCCGTGACCACCACGTCCGGGTCCGACTCCTGGACGAGAGCCAGGAGCTCGTCGTAGTTGCCCGCCGTGCCGACGAGCTCGAAGCCCTTCGTCGACGAGATCAACCGGGCCAAGCCATCGCGCAGCAGGGCGTTGTCTTCGGCGATGACGACGCGTACGGCCACGCCGCGATCCTATGCGGGCGACTCAGTCGCCGCAGTCTGCACGGCTGCCTCGGACCTTGCGGTGCACGAATCGCCAGCCGTCAGCAGTGCGGCGCACGACATCCTCGTCGACCGCCGTCATGGCACCTGCGCTACTCGGCCCAGGCCTTGACTTGTTCGTAGACCTTGAGCGGTTCCTCGCTGATGACGTTGATGTTGAGGTAGGTGACGCCGATGTCCTTGTAGGCGCCGATGCGATCGCGCACGTACCCCGGATCGCCGGCGAGGGTGGCCAGGTCGACGTACTCGTCGGGCACCTTGGCGATCGCCTCCTCCCGTCGACCCGACAGGAACAGGTCTTGGATCTCGCGGGCCTCGTCGACCCAGCCGTAACGCTGGAAGAGCTCGTTGTAGAAGTTCTTCTCCCGGGCGCCCATGCCACCGACGTAGAAGCCGACGTTGGCGCGAGTGGCCTCGCGAGCCTCCCGGACCTCCGCGCCGGTGCCGAGGGCGACGGTGCCACCGGCCATGATCTGCAGCGGACCGAGATCGCTGGACCGCTTCGCGGCGCCGGCCTTCAGCGATTCTCCCCACACCTGTTGGAAGCGGTCTGGGATGAAGTGGATCGGTTGCCAGCCTTGCGCCACCTCGGCGGCCAGCTCGACGTTCTTCGGGCCGATGGCGGCGATCCACACCGGGATGTCCTGACGCAGCGGCTTGGACATCAGCTTCAACGGCTTGCCCAGCCCCGTGCCCTGCGCGGCTGGGAGCGGCAGCTGGTAGGCGCGGCCCTCGTACGTCAGCGGCTCGCGGCTCCACACCTTGCGGCAGATCTCGATGATCTCGCGCGTGCGCAACAGCGGACGGTCGAACGCAACCCCGTGCCATCCCTCGATGACTTGCGGCCCCGAACTGCCGAGGCCGAGGTGGAACCGCCCGCCCGACAACGCGTCGATCGTGGCCGCCGTCTGAGCGATCAGGGCCGGCGTGCGGGAATAGATCGGGAGGATCCCCGTCATCAGCTCGAGCGAGGTGGTCTGGCCGGCGAGGTACGCCAGCGAGGAGACCAGATCGAAGCCGTAGATCTCGCCCGACCACACGAGATCGACGCCGGCGGCCTCGAGCTCACGAGCCTTGCGGGCGTAGCGGACAGGGTCACCGTCGAAGCCAAGCGTGGTGGAGATCTTCATGCTGTGAATACTGGTGTGATCCGACGGCCGGCGCCCAACGGAGCGTGGAGTGACCGAACGGCGTGGCGGACTGCGGTCGGCCATGGCGGCCTCGGTACGGTGGCACGGTGGCGCCGTCTCTCCCTGTGACCGAGGTGGTGCGGCCGGGGCTGTGGTCGATCGCCGTCCCGTTCCCGGACAACCCGCTCGGTTACACGCTCGTCTACCTGATCGAGTCCGATCGTGGCCCGGTGCTCGTCGACGCCGGCTGGGACGACGACGAGTCCTGGGATGCGCTGGTCGACGGCTTCCGCGCGGCCGGCACGAACGTCGCCGAGTGCTACGGGGTGCTCGTCACGCACGTCCATCCCGACCACCACGGCCTCTCCGGGCGAGTACGCGAAGCGTCCGACGCGTGGGTCGCGATGCACGAGCGCGACGCCGTCACGATCCAGCACCTGTCCAGCGCGATGGAGCAGGACGGCAAACGTGACAGGCATCCGACGCAGACGTCGCCGGACTTCACCGACGAGCTGCTCGCCGTGCTCGTCGACGCTGGGGCGAGCGAGACCGAGCTGGCCGCTGCGCCGGCGCCAACCGTGCGCCGGCGGGCACGCCAGTTCCGCCCCCTCGTCGCCCCGGACCGCACGGTGGACGACGGCGAGCACGTCGACGTGCCCGGATGGGACATCACCGCGGTGTGGACGCCCGGCCACACCCCAGGACACCTGTGCTTCCACGTGCCCGAGCACCGGATCCTGCTGTCGGGCGACCACGTCCTGCCGACGATCACTCCGCACATCTCGATCTCCCGCCGCGACCGCGCCGGGGACCCGCTGGGTGACTTCCTCGACTCGCTGCAGAAGGTGGCGTGCCTCGACACCGACGAGGTCCTGCCGGCGCACCGCCACCGCTTCGGTGACCTCGGGCAACGGGTCACCGAGATCACCCGCCACCACCTCGACCACCTCGCCGACATCGAGGCGATCCTCGCCGACGGCCCGGCGTCGCTGTGGCAGATCGCCGCTCGGCTGAGGTGGAACCGGCCGTGGGACCAGTACCCACTCGGACTGCGCCGGTCAGCCGTCAACGAGACCGCAGCGCATCTGCGCTACCTCGCCCGTCGCGACCGGGCGGTGCGGTTCAAAGGTGTCCGCCCGTTCACGTTCGGCCTCCCCGAGGGACATCTCCCGGAGCGGTGACGCCGCGGGCGGAGTTCGTCTGGACCCGGTCACGGGGATCGTCTGCGAACAGTATGGTCGGCGATCGACGTCGGGGCGGGGGTCCCGAAGCAGACGAGCAGAGGAGGCTGATCAAATGAGGAAACTCATCATCGGAACGGTGGTCGTGGCCCTGGCCGCGATCCCGGCGATGCCTCCGGGGGGCGCGAACGCTCGCCCGGCCGGGGAAGCCGGGACAGACACGTTCGTGGTCGTGTTCACCGAAGGGACGTCGTTGGAGGCGTCACGGGCAGCCGTCGCGGCTGCCGGCGGCACGATCGTCAGCGAGAACACCGACGTCGGGGTGGCCACGGTCAGCACGGCGAACGCCAACTTCGTGGTCACGGCGAACGAGCAGGGCGCGATCGAGGGTGTTGCCCACAACCAGGTGATCGGGGAGGTGCCGCACGACGTCGCGGCGGACGGCACGGTCAAGAAGGTCGACGACGTCGAGGACGTCGGACGCGCCGCCGTGAACGCCGCCGCGGCGAAGCGCGGCCCGAAGCAACCCAAGGCCGAGCCGCTCGCCGATCTGCAGTGGGACATGAAGCAGATCGGGGCGACCGCCGACGGCTCGTACAAGTACGGCCAAGGGAGTGATCAGGTCCTCGTCGGGATCATCGACACCGGTGTCGACGGCACCCACCCGGACATCGCACCGAACTTCGACGCCGCGTTGAGCCGCAACTTCACCCACGACATCCCCGTCGACGCCGACGGCAACACGGTCGACGGCCCGTGCGAGGTCCCCACGTGCGTCGACCCCGCGAACGAGGACGACGACGGCCACGGCACGCACGTCGCCTCGACGATCGCTTCACCGATCAACGGGATCGGCATCGCCGGCGTCGCCCCGAAGGTGAAGATCGTCAACCTGCGCGCCGGGCAGGACTCGGGCTACTTCTTCCTGCAGCCATCCGTCGACGCGCTGACCTATGCCGGTGACAACGGCATCGACGTGGTGAACATGAGCTACTACGTCGATCCGTGGCTGTTCAACTGCGCGGACAACCCGGCGGACAGTCCCGAGGACCAGGCCGAGCAACGCACGATCGTCACTGCGATGCAGCGTGCGCTGGACTATGCGCGTCGCCATGGCGTCACGTTGGTCTCCGCGGCCGGCAACGGCGCCACCGACTACACGAAGGTCATCGTCGACGAGTCCAGCCCCGACTACGTCAGCGTGCCGGGCGAGGCCCCGTACGATCGGACCATCCCGCCCAGCTGCATCTCGATGCCGTCCGAAGGCAACGGCGTCATCTCCGTCAGCAGCACCGGCCCGTCGTTGCGCAAGGCGTACTACTCGGACTACGGCAACGGCTACGTCGATGTTGCCGCGCCGGGCGGGGACGCGTACGACACGCCCGACGGCAGGCTCAGCGTCGACGGTCTCGTGCTCGCGGCGTACCCGGAGTCGTTGGCCATCGCCAGCGGGGACGTCGACGTCGCCACGGGTGAGCCGACGACGCCGTTCGTCGTCCGCGACTGCGCGAAGGGGACCTGCGCGTACTACCAGTACCTGCAGGGCACCTCGATGGCGTCACCGCATGCCGCGGGCGTCGCCGCGCTGATCGTCAGCAAGTACGGCATTCGCGACCGGACGCACGGCGGGCTGACGCTCGACCCGAGAGCCGTCGACCTGCTGATGCGTGTCACCGCGACCAGGACGCCGTGCCCCGTCCCGGCCACGTTCACGTACACCCGGTTCCCGGTGAGTGCGCCGCAGGGTGTGGTGACGACGGCGACGTGCGAAGGGAACACCTGGCAGAACGGGTTCTACGGCCACGGCGTCGTCAGCGCACTGCGCGTCGTCAAGCCGTTCTGACCATGAGTTGAACTGACGAGGGTGGCTCTCCGGCCGGCGCGCGTCGCAGCTGGCGTCGCCGGTCGGATGCCTCGTCACACCTGGCACCAGGCCCGGGCTCGGTCCCGGTGCGTCGATTCGTGGCGACGGCGGGCGCGGGAGCACGATGGGCTGGTGGCCTCGCCGTGGCCACTGATCGAGGAGGTCGACGATGCGCCAACGTTCGCTGGGAAAGACGGGCATGCAGGTCAGCCCGCTGTGCCTCGGGGCGATGATGTTCGGGGCGTGGGGCAACACCGACCACGACGAGTCGATCAGCATCATCCACCGGGCGCTCGACGCCGGGATCAACTTCATCGACACCGCCGACGTGTACTCGGCCGGCGAGTCGGAGGTGATCGTCGGCAAGGCACTGGCTGGTCCGCGTCGTGACGACGTGGTCCTCGCCACCAAGGCGCACGGCGCGATGGGCAGGGACCGCAACATGCGCGGCAACTCGCGGCGGTGGCTCGTGCGCGAGGTCGACAACAGCCTGCGGCGCCTGCAGACCGACTGGATCGACCTGTACCAGATCCACCGTCCCGATCCGGACACCGAGCACGAGGAGACGCTCGCGGCGCTCACCGATCTGGTGCGCGCCGGCAAGATCCGGGCGTTCGGCAGCTCCACCTACCCGGCGCACCAGATCGTCGACGCGCAATGGATCGCGCGCAGCCGCGGGCTCGGTCGGTTCGTCACCGAGCAACCGCCGTACTCGATGCTCGTGCGCGGCATCGAACGCGATGTCCTGCCGGTGGCGCAGCAGTTCTCGATGGGCGTGCTGCCGTGGAGCCCGCTGGCGGGCGGATGGCTGAGCGGCAGGTTCCGCCTCGGTCAGGAACCGCCGACGACGCATCGCGCCGGCCGGATGCCACAGCGCTACGACCTCTCCACCGCCGAGAACCAGCTCAAGCTGCACCGCGCCGACGCGTTGGCGGTGCTCGCCGAGAAGTACGAGATGTCGCTGGTCGACCTGGCCATCGCCTTCGTGCTGGCCCACCCGGCCGTGACCTCGGCGATCATCGGTCCGCGCACGATGGACCAGCTCGAATCGCAACTCGGTGCCGCCGACATCTCGTTGTCGGCGGAGATCCTCGACGCGATCGACGAGATCGTGCCGCCGGGGACGAACTCGTCGCCGAACGACGGTGGCTACGAGCCGCCCGAGCTGACGGACGCGAGCCTCCGCCGGCGCGGCAGTTGAACGCCTGACCCCGCTGCGGATGTGCCGGGCGGCTGCGAGTGGCTCGGTCGCCGCCCGCTGCGAGCAGGGCCCGTTGCTGGCGGGGCGTACGATCTCCGTCGGGTGGTAGCGAAGGGGGCCGTCGCGTGGCCGCACGACAGAACGACGTGCTGCGGATCGAGGCGCAGGCACTGGCGGAGCTCGCCGGGCTGCACGCCGATCCGGTGTTCTACGGTCGCGGCATGCCTCGCGGCGACGGCCGAGTCGTGGTCGTCGTGCCCGGCCTGTTCGGGAACGACATGTACCTGCAACCACTGCGCGGCTGGCTGCGACGGATGGGCTACGCCGCGACGCGCTCGTCCCTCACGCTCAACGCGGGCTGCCCCAACCGGTTGCGGGGCGACATCGAACGCTCCCTGCAGCGTCAATGGGAACGGACCTCCGGTCCGATCGCGCTGATCGGGCACAGCCGCGGCGGGATGCTGTGCTGGGCCCTGGCCTCACGGCTGCAGGAGCGCGCGTCGCACCTCGTGCTGCTCGGCTCACCGGCGCCGGCGGTGGTGGCGATGATCCGCCAACGGGTCACGCTCGCTCCCGGGGCGATCAGCCGTTCGTCGGTCGCAGCCGCGGGTGCTCGCGCCACGAGGATGCTCGATCCCGATTGCAACGTGCCGGCGTGCGAATGCGAGTACGTCGAGGACATCTGCCGGCCGCTGCATCCCAGCACTCGCGTGCTGTCGATCTCCAGCCGTGACGACCCGATCGTGCACGCCGACGCCAGCCGGGTCCCGTCGGGCGGGAACGTCGAAGTCGGTGGCAGCCACGGCGGCCTCGCGCACAACCGCGCCGTCTACCCGCACCTCGCTCGCTTCCTCGCGACGCGCTGATCGTCGAGCCGAACGCACGGCGTCGGTTCGGGGCAGCTGCAGCGGTGAGTAACGTCCGGGGCGGCACCGGGGGGTGTGTGATGGAACAGCTGTCTGGGTTGGACGCGACGTTCTTGTACATGGAGTCGGCCAGGAACTACGGGCACGTGGGGAGCCTGCAGATCTTCGCCGAACCGGCCGTGGCGCACCGACGAACGCCCGAGGAGGACGCGGCGAACACCGAGTACCTCTACGGGCTCGCCGGCTACAGCCGCAGGCGGCTGGTGGAGGTCCCGTTCGGGCTCGACCACCCGTACTGGATCGAGGACCCCGATTTCGACCGCGAGTTCCACGAGCGCACAGTCGCGCTGCCCGCGCCGGGCACAGATCGGCAGCTGGAGCAAGTGGTCTCGCGGATCGCCTCGCGGCCACTCGACCGATCGAAGCCGCTGTGGGAGGTGTACCGGATCGAGGGCGTCGACGAGGGCCGCAAGTTCGCCGTCTACTCCAAGACCCATCACTGCGCGATCGACGGGGCGAGCGGCACGCAGATCGTGCTGGCCTCGATGCAGACCGGGCCCGAGGCGGTCAACCACCCGGCGCCGGCCGAGCGCTGGCGACCGGAGCGGGTGCCGTCACAGGCGGAGATGCTCGCCCGCGGGGTGCGCGCGACCGCGCAGCGACCGATGCGGCTCGTGGGCGTGCAGCGGCGCGCCCTGACGCAGACGATCAACAGCTTCCGCAGGGCGAGCGGTGGCGCGCGCATCCGCGACCGGGTCCCGGCGATGCTCAACCAGCTTCGCAACCAGGCACCGCGCACGATCTTCAACGATCGGATCAGTCAGCACCGCCGGTTCGCGTTCGGGTCCACGCCGCTGGCCGACGTGCAGGCGATCAAGAAGGCGGCGGACTGCACGGTGAACGACGTCGTCCTGGCGTTGTGCGGGGGGATGCTCCGCCAGTGGCTCGGCGCCCGGAACGAGCTGCCCGCGCAGCCGCTGATCGCGATGGTGCCGGTGTCGGTACGCACCGAGGCAACGGCGAACGTCGCCGGCAACCAGGTCTCGGCGATGGCGGCCGTGCTCCACACCGACGAGCCCGACCCGCGAATCCGTCTGGACAAGATCCACGTGTCGATGACCGACCAGAAGATCGTGCAGGCCGCACTGCCGGTGCACGCGCAGCTGGAGATGCTCACGCAGATGCCATCGGCGACGATGGAGCAGGCGATGCGCCTGGTCTTCGCCACCCGGCTGAGCGGACGGATGATGCCGTTCAACCTGACGATCTCGAACGTGCCCGGTCCGCAGATGCCGCTGTACCTCGACGGTGCGGAGCAGCTTGCCAGCTACCCGTACTCGACGATCACCGACGGCATGGCCCTGAACATCACCGTCTGCTCCTACAACGGCCACCTGGACTGGGGGATCGTCGTCGACCGTGAGATCGTCACGGACCCGTGGGCGATGTTCGACGGGATCGTCGACGCGCAGCGGGAGCTGCTGGAACGGGTCACGACGACAGGGGTGGGGTCCACCGCCCGCAAGCGGGCGACGTCGCGACGCGGCGCCTGATCCGCTGCCGTCGCTGCCTCTGCGTCGCTGCCTCTGCGTCGTCGGACGGTCCGCTCAGGCGTGCTCGGCGTACCGGGCGAAGGCCTCCGAGGGAGCCCATCGACTGTAGGTGGACGACTGGGGCCAGCCCTCCGGCGAGTCCTGCCACTCCTCCTGGCGCCCGTAGGGGAGCAGGTCGATCAGGGCGAAGCTGTGGCTGAGCTGCTCGGTGCCCCGGCCCTGGGTGTTTTAGGTCCGGTACACCGTGTCGCCGACCCGGAGGAAGACGTTCACCTGGAAGCCACCGCCTGGCGGGGCACCCATGTCGGTCCCGAAGGAGCTGTGCGCCGAGGAGTACCAGGTCATCTTGTTGCCGACCCGCGCCCGATAGGCGAGCGCGTCGTCGATCGGGCCCTGGGTCACGATGACGAACCGGGCGTCGTACCCGTCGAGGAACTCGAGCCGGGTGAACTGGCTCGTGAACCCGGTGCAACCCGGGCACTGCCATTCCTCGGCGGGGAACCACATGTGGTGGTACACGATCAGCTGGGGCTTGCCTTCAAATACGTCCACGAGCCGAACCGGGCCGTCGGCGCCATCGAGGACGTAGTCAGGCACTTCCACCATCGGGAGGCGTCGACGGG
>JAODBQ010000057.1 GCA_025464045.1 Ilumatobacteraceae bacterium | reverse complement strand
CCGGTCCCGACGCCTGCGACACCTTCGCCGCCAGCGCCCTCTGAGGCGGGACTAGGCGGTGCCGCCCTCGGCAGCGGCGGCCTCGCCCTGCGGCTTGGCCTCGATCACCGGCTCGCCCGCCGGCTTGTCGGTGGCCGCGGCCTTCGGCTTGGGGGGCGGCACGCCGAGGCGGGGCTTGGCCACCGCCGTCTCCGGCCAGCGCTTGCGCGACTTGATGGCCAGCTTGTGGAGCAGCGAGATGGCGCCGGGGTCGTCGTCGCCGGGGCGGGTCTCGATGGACCCGTCGGCGATCATCCGCTTGATGATCTCCCGCCCGAGGTCGGTGCGGACGATCGTGAGCGTCCAGTCGTTGAACTTGCCGATGCCCCCGGTGGAGATGTCGGCATGCTCGGCCGCGAAGTCAGGGCAGTGGTTGCAGCCTTCGCGCGTCCACTCGTGGCACTCTTTCAGCGGCACCTCGTGGTACGCGCCGTCGCGCATCCAGATCTGGAACACGCCTTTGATGTTCATCTTGGCGATCTCGGCCTTGACGATGCCGTACTTCGCCTCGAAGAGCTCCTCGAAGATCGCGTCGTCGAACGTCTTCGAGCAGAGCAGGCCGATGTTGAACTGGAACGGCTTGGAGACCTTGCCCGCCTTGCGGTCCCACATGATCGGCGGGGAACTGGTCTGACAGCCCATCCCGACGAGCGCCAGGCGGGTGAGCCCCTCCTCCTTGGCCTGGCGCAGCGCCAGCGGGTTGGCGCAGTAGGTGTAGCGGCTGCCGGCCGTGGCGAGCACCTCCTCCCGGTTGTGCACCAGCACCGGCTTCGCCTTCCACGCGTCGTCGGGCTCGACGCCGCTGACCATCGCGGCCTCGATGTAGTCGTGGTCGAACAGCCAGTTGAGCATCGCCGAGACGTAGCCGCCGTCCTGACCCTTGGTGTGCTCCTCGTCGTTGGCCGCACGCGTGAGCAGCAGCTGGCGCCAGATGCCGGACATCTCGTTCGGCTCGCGCGTGCGACCGAACAGGTGCATGTCCGCAGCCGGCTCCCACGCGCGGAAGCGCGGGCAGGCGCGGGTGCACGTGGTGCAGCCCTTCTCGCCGTGGATGCAGTTGTCGAGGCCGAGCTCCTCCTCGAGGTGGAAGGGGATGTACTTGCCCTCCTCGTGCTCGTAGCCGATCACGTCGTGGGGGCAGGTCACCACGCAGCCGGCGCAGCCGGTGCACAGCCCGGTGGTGATCACTTCGGCGAACAGCTCTTTCCACTGCGCCGTCCAGCGCTCGGGCTTCGCAGGAGGTGCGGCGCCCGCAGGGGGAGCATCTTCCGTCACGGTCATGGATGCGACTCTAACGAACGGCCGTCAAGCGGGATCAGGTGGTGATCACGAACCACGCCTGACCGGGCACGAGCGCCGTCAGGACCGCATCGAGATCGAGACCGGCGAGGGACACGCAACCCGATGTCGGCTTGGCGTTGCCGGCGGCGTCGTAGCTGAACCGGTGCAGGAAGATCCCGGCCGCATGGGGGACCTCGCCGGGCTGATCGCCGGAGCGGTCGGGCCCCATGTTCGCCCCGATCAGGGCGGCACGCGAGTACGCCTCGGTGATCGCCGGCAGGTACTCGTCGCTGCCGGTGCACGTCGTCGCGCTGCGACGGGTGAGCGTGTTGTACGTGGACCGGCCACCTGTCTCGTCCCAGCAGTCACCTGACTGGACCTGGCGCCAGGCGCCCTGCACGCCCGGGTCGGCGCCGTTGCCGAAGAACTGGAACACCTGGCCGTCGGGCGCGGTCATCGTCCCGAGCGGGAAGATCCCCGCCGGCGTCGTGCCGTCGCCGCTGACGCGGTCGGCCAGGGCGCGCACGCCGTTCTTGCCGACCCGCCCGACCATGTTCTCGCGGGTGCAGACCCAGGCGCCGTCGACGAGCTCGAGCAGATCGACGCGGGCGGCGGTGCCGGTGGCGTCGACGTTGACGACCTGGCGCGCGGTCGACGGAACGCCCACGGGCAGCCGGCAGTGCGGATCGACGGGGGGCGGCAAGGTCGTGACGAGCTGGACCGACGTCCCGGTGACGGCCGCTGCCGATGCAGTGGCCGACCGGACGATCACGGCCGGCGCGACCTGCGGTCTCACGGCCGTGACGGTCGCACCCGCCCGGTGCATCCCGCCGCCGGCCATCGCTGCCGTGGCGACGGCTGCGATTGCGACGACCGCCGACACACCGCACCATCGTCGGCGCGGCCACTTCGACGGCGGTCGGACGCCGTCCGAGAACGTCGAGCAGCCCTGCACGGGACCGGGCTCCTTCCAGCGGTTGCGTCGCTGGGCCATCGCGGTCCACCTTCTCACGGTGTCGCCGCGTCTCAGACTCGGTTGGGGTCCCGACGGTACGACCAGCCGGCGAGCAGCGTCGTCGCCACGATCCAGGCGCCGACGATCAGCCAGCCCTGCGCGTTCCACGACGGGGCGCCGATGCCGACGTGGCTGGCCTGGGTCAGCCAGTACGACGGTGTCGCCTCGCCGATGTAGTGCAGCGCTCCGTGGTCGGGGAGCGGGAACCACTGTCCTCCGAGGAACCCGAAGAACGCCGAGCCGCCGCCCACGGCGGGGCCCATCGCGTCGATGGTCAGCAGGTGACCTATGGCGATGCCGAGGGCGACGAACGGCAGCACGCCGACGAGCAGCAGGCCGGTCATCCCGAGCCAGCGGCCGAACGGCGAGATGCGCACGCCATAGGAGATGCCGGCGATGTACAGCAGGGCGATGCTGACGAGCGCCATGGCGTAGGCCGTGAGCACCTTCGTGCTGAAGTACGTGCGCACCTTGAGCGGCGTGAGGCGCAGCTGCCGGGTCCAGCCGACCGACCGTTCGAGGGCGACGCGTGCGCCGCCGGAGATGGCCGCGATCATCGCCCCGTAGCTCGCCATGCTGACCATGTAGAAGGTCGGGAACGGCAGGTGCACGTTGCCGGCGTCGATGAACTGGTCCTTGTTCGACCCGGCGATCACGAGGAACAGCGCGAGCGGGAAGATCAGCGAGAAGATGAACGCGCGCTTGTTGCGCACGAGGCGGAGGACCTCGTACTTGGCGTAGGTCGTGTTCATGCCGGCACCCCGTCGTTCCTGGCCGTCGTGTTGCGGCCGGTCGTGGTGCGGGCGTCCGTGCCGTCCGCGTCGTTGTCGCCGGTGAGTTGGAGGAACGCCGCCTCCAGACCGGCACCGGTGATCTCGAGGTCGCGCACGCCGGGGAACTCGTGCAGCAGGGCACGGACGGCGGAATCGGAGTCGGTGCAGTCGAGCGTGATCGAATCGCCGCGCTGGTCGACGCTGCGCACGCCGTCGAGTGCCGCGAGGGCGGCGAGATCGGCGCCGGGCAACGTGCCCCGGATCGTTCGTCCCCCGGCAGCGGCCTTGATCTCCGTCGACGGTCCGTCGGCCACGACCTCGCCGCGCGCCATGAGGATGATCCGGTCCGCGTAGGCGTCGGCCTCCTCGAGGTAGTGGGTGGCGAACAGCACGGTCTTGCCCCGCGAAGTGAACGCACGCATCGACGCCCAGAACTGGTGGCGGCCCTCCACGTCCATCGCCACGGTCGGCTCGTCCAGGGCGAGCAGATCGGGGTTGCTGACCATCGCCACGGCGAAGCGGACGCGTTGGGTCTGGCCGCCGGACAACTTGGTGGTCTTGCGGTCGGCGAGGTCGCGGATGCCGGCGAGCTCGAGGGTCTCGTCGACGCTGAGCGGGTGCGGGTACAGCGAGCCCATCATGTCGAGCAGTTCGCGGACGCTGAGGTCGCTGAGCACGGCGCCGGTCTGCAGCATCGCCCCGATCGCGCCGTGTGCGATCGCCTCCTTCGGTGTCATCCCGAACAGGTGGACGTCGCCCGCGTCCGGCTTCGTCAGGCCGAGGAGCATGTCGATCGTCGTCGACTTCCCCGCCCCGTTCGGCCCGAGCAGCGCGACCGTCTCGCCCGCAGCGATGGTGATGTCCACACCGCGCACGGCGTGCACCGGCCCGTTCGGGCCCGTGAAGGACTTGACGAGGCCGCGCAGGACGATCCCCGCGGTCGGTGGGGACAGGGTGGGGGTCATGTCGACCAGCGTGCACCCCGCGCCGCGGAAGTGCCAAGCAGTGTGACCTGTCCGGTCGAGAGTGGCGGTCGCGGTGGTCGTGGCGGCGGTGGTGGTGGTGTTGGTGGTGTTGGTGGGGCGCGGTACGTTCGGGGTCGTGATCCCGGACACGCATCTCGACCTGATGGCCGCGCCGCTGACGGGCATCGTCACCAGCGTCAGCGCCGACGGGTACCCGCAGTCGAGCGCCATCTGGTACATGTGGGAGGACGGCCGGTTGTGGTTCTCGACCAAGCGCTGGGCCAAGAAGTTCCGCAACCTGCGCGACCGCCCGCAGGTGTCGTTCATCGTCGTCGACCCTGCCGACGAGTTCCGCTACGTCGAGGTACGTGGAGTGGCAACGATCGGTGAGGACCCCGGTTGCGTCGGCCGCGACCGGGTGCGCGCCAAGCACGGCATCGGTGCCTCCGCGCACGACGCGTTCACCGCCGATCGCGTGCTGGTCACGATCGAACCCGAGCACGTCGTCGTCCACTGACGCGAGCTCGCCGGCTGAGCGGTCAGGAATCCGATCCGACGAACTGGTCGGCGTCGCGGCGTGCTGCGATCAGCTCGTCGAGTCGCTCCACCTCGGGCGCCTGACCGTCGTCGAAGTGCACCGCGACGTACGTCCGGAAGTCGGTGCCACGGGCGACGCGGACCACGCGTCCGAGGAGCAGGATCGGCTCGTCGTCGACCAGCAGCGAGATCACGACCCGCTCGGCGAACAGCAGTCCCAGCGGTTCGGCGCAGGCGAGGAGGGCGCCGCCCAAGGAGATGTCGACCACCTGGGCCGACGGCGGGATCGCCTCGGAGACGTTGGCGACCCGAGCGGCCAAGTCCAGCGTGACCCTCGGAAAGTGACGTCGCTCCACGAAACCAGGTTTTCCCCGCTGGCCTCACGAGTGAAACCGCGCAAGGGTGAAAGCAGGGTGAAGACTTGGTGTCGGCGCTCGCGGAAGCGGTTCAGGGCATGAACGGCGCGGGTTCCGGGAGCAGCGGTGCCGCCTCGCGCGCCTCGCGCCGGCGCTGGGCGCGGGCGTGCGCGGCCTCGAGCAGCGCTCGCTCCGTGCCTTGCCAGATCAGCGTCGAGACGACGACGAGAACGATGCCTCCGAGCTCGAGGATGACGTTGATCCGAACCCGGCCGCCGAGCGCGAGCACTCGATCGACGTAGTGGAACGACGCGGCGCGGACCACCACGAACAGCACGAGCGTGGACATCCCGGCGACGGTGAGCAGGACGCGTCCGAGCACGTGTCGGAGCGAGTAGGCGAGCAGGCAGGTGACCGCCGAACCGAGCACCAGGACCGCGCCGATGAAATCCGTCTGGTACGTGCGTCGATCGTCGTACCAGCCGCCCTCGTAGGCCTTGCGACGCAGGGTCTGCAGCATCCACGTCTGCAGGTCGAGCTGCTTGTTCAGCCCGAGCGCGAGGAGGACGGTCGCGATCGCCAGCCACAGCCGCGCGAGCACCCGTTGGTTGCGCCACTCACGCCGATCGACCCCGACCAACGACTGCTGACCTCGGCGGGCGGTGAGGAAGGCGCGCGCGGCGAAGCCGGCGGTGACCACGTATCCGCCGACGATGCACCACGCGAGCGCGTCCGGATCACCGATGCCCAGGTGCCAGCGTCCACCGGCGGCGACGAGGCTGCCCGACGTCGCCAGGATCATCGATGGATTCTAGGAGGCTCCGGAACGGGCGGCGCATCGGCACGCGCTCAGGACGCCGCGGCGGACGCGGTCGCGGTGAACGAGGCCCACAGCGCGGCGTAGCGGCCGCCCAGCTCGAGCAGCTCGTCGTGGGTGCCCTGCTCGGCGATCACCCCGTCGGCCACGAGGGCGATGCGGTCCGCGGTGCGGGCCGTCGGCAGGCGGTGAGCGATGAGCACCGTGGTCCGGCCCCTGGCCACCTCGGACATCGCCCGCTGCACGCGCGCCTCGCTGGCCAGGTCGAGGTTGGACGTCGCCTCGTCGAGCAGCAAGATCGCCGGATCGACGAGCCGGGCGCGGGCCAGGGCGATGAGCTGCCGTTCGCCGGACGACAGGCTGCGGCCGCGTTCGGTCACCGCGGTGAGGTAGCCGTCCGGGTGGCGCACGATCATCTCGTGCGCGCCGACGGCGCGGGCCGCGGCTTCCACCTCGGCATCCGGTGCGTCGGGCCTGCCGTAAGCGATGTTGTCGCGCACGGTCCCGGTGAACAGGAACGCCTCTTGGGGCACGACGCCGAGCTGGTGGCGGAACTCCGGCAGATCGAGGCTGCGCACGTCGAGGTCGTCGACGCACACGCTGCCACCGGTGGGGTCGTAGAAGCGGGCGATCAGCTTCATCACCGTCGACTTGCCGGCGCCCGTCTCGCCGACGAGGGCGACGGTCTCGCCGGGCCTGATGTCGAGCTCCAATCCAGCCAGCACGGCCAGGCCGCCGGTGCCCTCGTACGCGAAGTCGACGTCGTGGAACGCCACCGCGCCGGTGAGCGGCGGCGGTTGCACGGGGTGCTCGGCCGCGGGTGTGCCCGACGGGGTCGCCATCAGCTCGCTGATCCGTTCCATCGACACGGCCGCCTGCTGCCACGTGTCGAACACCTGCGAGAGCTGCTGGATCGGCGAGAAGAACTGGTCGAGGTACAGCAGGAACGCGATCACGACGCCGGTCGTGACGACGCCGCGTTCGACGAGCACCCGACCTGTGCCCAACACGAGCGCCGAGCCGATGTCAGCGAGCAGCAGCACGAACGGGAAGTAGACGGCGATCAGCTTCTGCGACGAGTACCGGGCGTCGAGGTACTCGCCGTTGACGACCCGGAACTCGGCGACGTTGCGGTCCTCACGCCGGAACGACTGGGCGATGCGCACCCCCGACAGGCTCTCCTGGAAGTTCGCGTTGAGCGCCGAGATCCGGTCACGTGCCTGCTCGTAGGTGACCTCGGCGCGGCGGCGGTAGAGGAACGTCGCGATCACGAGCGGCGGCAGCACGGCGGCCGCGGCGAGCGCGAGCGTCGGCGAGAGCACGACGAGCCAGACCAGCACGCCCGCGCACGTCAGCACGCTGACGAACGCGGTGATCAGACCGGTCTGTACCAGCTGCGAGAGCGCCTCGACGTCGGTGGTCATCCTCGTCATCACCCGGCCGGCGAGCTCGCGGTCGTAGTAGCCGAGGGACAGCCGCTGGAGGTGGGCGAAGATCCGGATGCGCAGCGCGTACAGCATCCGCTCGGCGGTGCGCCCGGTGACCCACGTGTAGCCGCGCGTCGCGAACCAGTCGCCGAGCGCCGCGCCGAGGAACATCAGCGCCGCGAACCACAGCGCCGCCTCGTTCTGGCGGGCGACGCCCTGGTCGAGGCCGCGGCGGACGAAGAACGGACCGAGCAGGGTCAGGCCGGTGTCGAGGACGACGAGCGCGAGGCCGATGGCAAGGCCGGTGCGGAACGGTCCGAGGAACCCGCCCAGCGTGAACCGGCTCGCCGGACGGGCCATCTCCGCCTCGACGTCGACCTGCGCGTCGTCGTCGGCGGGTGGCAGCTTGGCCAGCGCGGCGAGCAGCTGCGGCGTGGCGGTGAGCGCGGCGGACATGTCGCCCCCAGCGCCACCCGCGCTGCGGTTGCGGCCGCCGCCGGGGTTGGCGCCCGAGGTGTTCGGCACGCGGATCGACGCGGCGAGACGGCGGGCGCCGACGCGCTCGTGCGGCCACCCCTGCGGATCCCCCGCCGGCAGCACGTCGCTCGGCGCCGTCGTCGCGGGGCCCGGCATGATCGTCGCGCTGGTCGCCGTGGCTGCGCCGGCTGTCGTTATCGTCTCGGTCATCGTCTCGGTCATCGTCTCGGTCATCGCCGGCAGCGCAGCCCTGATCGCTGCAACCGGATCAGGAGCGAGGAACAGCTCGCGGAACGCGGGGCTCGTCACGACGAGC
>JAODBQ010000047.1 GCA_025464045.1 Ilumatobacteraceae bacterium | reverse complement strand
CGGCGAAGAACCTGCCGTACGGCTACCAGCGGCGGCTGGAGATCTGTCGTGCGCTCGCCACGAACCCGAAGCTGCTGTGCCTCGACGAGCCGGCGGCGGGCTTCAACCCGGCGGAGAAGATCGAGCTGATGGGCCTCATCCGCCAGATCCGCGACCAGGGCTACACCGTGCTGCTCATCGAGCACGACATGAGCCTGGTGATGGGTGTCACGGACCGCATCGTCGTGCTGGACTTCGGCCGCAAGATCGCCGAGGGCCTGCCCGCCGAGATCCGGGCCAACCCGGACGTGATCGCCGCCTACCTGGGGGAGCCCCACGATGTTGCTTGAGGTCGAGGACCTGCACGTCCACTACGGGCGGATCGAGGCGATCAAGGGCATCACCTTCCACGTCGACGAAGGCGAGGTCGTCACGCTGATCGGTGCCAACGGTGCGGGCAAGTCGACCACGTTGAAGACGCTCTCGGGCATCCGCAACGCCAGTGCGGGGCGGATCATGTTCGAGGGTCGCGACATCACGAGGATGCCGGCGCACAAGCGCACCGAGGCCGGGATCTGCCAGTCACCGGAGGGTCGCGGCATCTTCCCCGGGATGTCGGTGATGGAGAACCTCGACATGGGGACCTACGCGCGGCGCGACCGCAAGTCCGCGGCGCGCACCGCTGACCTCGAGCGCGTGTTCCAGCTCTTCCCGCGGCTCGCGGAGCGCAAGACTCAGGCGGGCGGCTCGATGTCCGGTGGTGAGCAGCAGATGCTCGCCATCGGCAGGGCGCTGATGGCGAGGCCGCGCGTGCTCCTCCTCGACGAGCCGTCGATGGGCCTCGCCCCGATGCTGATCGCGCAGATCTTCGAGATCATCACCGAGATCAACCAGCAGGGCACCACCGTCCTCCTCGTCGAGCAGAACGCGGCGCAGGCGTTGAAGCGCGCCAACCGGGCATACGTGCTCGAGACCGGCACGATCGTCAAGAGCGACGACGCCCGCAACCTGCTCGACGATCCTGCCGTGAAGGCCGCCTACCTCGGCGGCGGCTGAGCCGCGCCGGGCGGATCCGACGCCCGGCTCGGGCCGCAGGGTGCGCGACATCCGCGTGCACGCCGGCACCTGGTGGGTGTCCGGTGCAGTGCTCGCTGCCGACGGGACCCGCTCGCCGCGCCTGTGGACCGGCCGCTCGCCGACCTCCCTCACGGCCGTGCCCCTTGCCCCGTCGACGTTCTACGGCAAGCTCTCCGAGCTGTACTCGATCGGGGTCGGCGAGCTCGGACTCGTGGCGATCGGCGCGCAGACCGGCGGCTTCCACGCGATGCCGCGCAGCGCGTCGTGGCACCTCGACGGTTCGACGCTGCGCGAGGTGTCCGCTGACTTCGAGCTGTTCGGTGGTCCGCGATCCCTGCTGCTGTCGCAGGCGACCGCCGGACGCGAGTTCGTGCTGATCGGTGGTCGGGTGAACCCGCGCACCGATCTCACCGGCGGGTGCGCGTGGGCGACGGCCACCGGGACCGACGTCGTGCTGTACACGGACGCGCCGGGGCTGCGCGCCGAGACCGGGGAGCAGTCGATCGCGATCGCCGTGACGTGCTCGGCTCGATGAACACCGACATCTCCAACACCGTGTCGGAGATCACCGGTCTCGTCCAGGACGGCGCGCGTTGGTGGCTCGGTGCCCGCCTCGGCGTCAGCCCGGTGCTGCTCACGTCCGTCGACGGGCGCGACTGGTACCCGCGCCGGCTCCCGCCGTCGAGCCCGACGGGCGCCCAGGTGCGCGTCTCGGTCGGCAGCGACGGTGCGCAGACGCTGGTCGGCGTGACCGACCTCGACCACGCGGCGCTCGCGACCTCGGCCGCGGGATGACGCGTCGCGCGCTCCTCGTCAGCCGTGATGATCAGTCGTCGACGGCTTGCGGGTGGAGCTCGTCGGACGGATCGAGCGTGGCGACGCGCGCACCGTCGTCGAGGTGGCGCACGAGCTGGTGCGCGGTCATCGACACCCGCCGGGTGCTGCACGCGAGCCAGACCGTCACCGACCACAGCGTCGTCGCACCGGCGACGTGGACCGCGACCAGCCCGGCCGGCACCCCGCTCCAGTACTGCAGGTAGCCGATGCTGCCCTGCACGCCCGCGGCGATGCACCACGCGTAGATCGGCGCATCGAGCACCTTGCGGTCGTGGGGCAGCTTGCGCAGGTGCCAGATCAGCAGCACCGCGGCGGCGACCGCGACCCACACCACGAGTCCGTGGATGCGGGTGACGGTGGTGATCGCGAGGTCGAAGCGGCGGGCCGTCTCGTCGCCCGCGTGCGGGCCGGTGCCGGTGACGACGGTGCCCGCGACGATGGCCAGCCCCGTCCAGATCACGACCCAGCGCACCCGTGCCCGGGTCCGCGGGACGACCGCATTGATCCGACGGCCTTCGTCGGGCTGACCGGCGCGCACGAGCAGCACCACCGCGTTCGCCACGAGCGCCATCGACACCAGCATGTGGCTCTGCACCGCCACCGGGTGGAGGTGCACCTTGACGGTGATGCCCCCGAGCACGACCTGGCCGATCACCCCGAACACCAGGCCGAGCGACAGCCAGGTGAGGTCGCGCCGGCGCGGCCGGCGCAGCAGCGCGCCGAGCACGGCCAGGATGACGATGACGGCCACGAGGCCGGTGAACAACCGGTTGATCTGCTCGATCGCGGCGTGCTTGGTGCCGACGTCGACGAGCTCCTGGTCGTTGCACCGCGGCCAGTCGTTGCAGCCGAGCCCGGAGCCGGTGAGGCGCACCGCGGCGCCCGTGACGACGATGACGCACAGCAACGCGAACGCGACGACGCAGATCCGGCGGAACTCGGCCGGGGAGATGCCGTCGTGGCGGATCCGCCGGGCGAGCTCGCGGAGGCGTTGCACGGCGGCACAGGCTACGACGGCGACCGCCGGCCCACCAGCCGGCTCGCCGTGGGGCCGGGGGCGAACGCGGCTCAGGTGTGGCGGATGGTCATCCCGCCGTCCACGGGGATGATCGCCCCATTCGTGAAGCTCGCCGCCGGCAGGCACAGGTTGAGGGTCATCTGGGCGACTTCCTCCGGGTCGCCGTAGCGCCGCAGCGGCACGCGCTTCTTGGCGTACGCCTCCTTCTGCTCGTCGGTGATCCCGGCAGTCATCCCGGTGCGGATCGGGCCGGGACAGACGCAGTTGACGTTCACGCCGAGCCGGCCGAGCTCCACCGCGAAGCTCTTCGTGAGGCCGACGACACCGGCCTTGGTGGCCGCGTACGCGGCGAGGCCGGCAGTGACGACGATCGTCTCGGTGGAGGCGATGTTGACCACCCGCCCGCCGCCCTCGGCATCGCGCAGGTAGGGCAGGCACAGCCGGATCAGGCGGGAGTGGGCCGTGAGGTTGACGTCGAGCGTGCGCGCCCAGTTCTCCTCGTAGCTGTCCTCGTCCTGCAGCGCCGAGTTGAGCAGTGAGATGCCGGCGTTGTTGACGAGCGCGTCGATCCCCCCGAACGCCGCCACCACACCGGCGACGAGCTCCTTCAGCGCCGCCAGCGAGCCGACGTCGCACACGAACCCTTCGGCTGCGTCCTGGCCGTGGACGGCGCGGATCTCGTCCACCACCGAGAGCACCCGCTCGGCCCCGATGTCGACGACGGCGACGCGGGCACCCTCGTCGGCGAACAGGTGGGCCGTCGCCCGCCCCATGCCGGACGCGGCACCGGTGACGATCACCCGCTTGCCGGCGACCGACCGCGAGAGCTTGGTGAGACGGGTGGCGGGTGCGGCAGAGGTCATGGGCGGCGACGCTAGACAGCGCTCGGCACGTGTGCCGCAGTGGAGGCGGTGAGCAGCGATAGCGTTCGCCGCAGTGAAGAAGCCGACCGTCGAAGAGCGCCGGACCGAGATCCTCGAGACCACGTGCGAGGTCGTCATCGAGCGGGGGTTCGCCGGCACCCGGATCAGTGATGTGGCCAAACGCCTCGAGGTCTCGAGCAGCCTGATCCACTACCACTTCGACTCCAAGGAGCAGCTCCTCGCCGAGGCGTTCGCCCACTACGCACGCAAGGACCTCGCCGAGCTGGAGGCCGAGGTGCACGCCGCACCGACCGCCATCGGCCAGCTCGACCACGCGATCCACAACTACGTGCCAGAAGGCAGTGACGACGTCGAGTGGATGCTGTGGATCGACGGTTGGGGCGAGGCGTTGCGCAACCCGATGATGAAGAAGATCAGCCAGGAGCTCGACGAGCAATCGGCCGAGCTGCTCGAACGGGTGATCAACTTCGGCGTCGATTCAGGCGAGTTCGTCTGTCCCGATCCGCACGCGTCGGCGATGCGCCTGACCGCGATGGTGGATGGCCTCGCGGTCCAGTTCGCCGCGCACGACGGGATGATGAACCGCGACGAACTGCTCGACCACGTCCACTCGCTCGCCGCGTGGGAGGTCGGGATCGACCGCGCCGCGTTCGGCGAGGTCGCCGAGCGCGAGGCGGTGACCACGCGGCTGCCCTCGCCGGCCACCGATGCCGCGCTCCGCCAGCTCGTCGCCCGCTACTGCGACGGCGTGATCCGCGCCGACGAGGCCACGTGGGCGTCGACCTGGGCGGACGACGCGCTGTGGAGCCTCGGCGACAAACCGGTCACCGGCAAGGCGAACATCGTCGCGCTCTGGCGCGAGCGGATCGCCGGCTTCGCGTGGACCGTGCAGAGCGCACCACAGATGGTGTTCGAGGTCGACGAGCGTCGTGGCGTCGGCACCGGCCGAGTCACCGTGCAGGAGCGCTTCAAGCGCACGAACGGCAAGATCGGTTCGCTGCTCGGCACCTACCACGACGTCTACGTGCGCGTCGGACGCGACTGGCTGTTCTCCGAGCGTCGCCTGGACGTGATCGAGGTCAACTGACCGCCGGTTCGCCGGTACCTCTGGTCCGTCCTACGGCCGGACCTCGTAGAACGCGTTGACGCTGTGGTCGACCTTCATCCGTCGGAACCGGGAGAACCCGGCGGCGGTGGACATCGACCGGGCGACGTTCTCCGACAGACCGAGCGTCCCCAGCCCCGCGCCACCCGGTTCGCTGAGCGCGGACGACATGCAGCTGAGCACGCTGATCCCGTACATCAGCGACGCCATCGGGTTCTTGCGCACGTTCTCGGCGAACGTGTCCAGCGCCTTGATGTCGACCAGCAGCCAGGTGCCGTCGTCGGCGATCGCCTCGCGGATCGACGCCATCATCTGCTGCGGGTGGGTCATGTCGTGGATGCAGTCGAACGTGGTGATCAGCTCGACCGAATGGTCCGTCGCCAGCGGCGAGTCCCGCGGGTCGTGGAACGACACGTTGGTCACAGCAGCCTCGAGCTTCTTCTCCTCGGCCCTGGCGAGCGCGAAGTGGGAGATGTCGTAGCCGTGGAACCGCGACGCCGGGAACGCCTTCGCCATCAGGATCGCCGCGCCACCCGCGCCACAGCCGATGTCGGCGACCTCGATCCCGGCGGTGAGCTTGTCGACCACGCCTTCCAGCGCCGGCAGCACCACGGGCAGCAGGAACGCCCGGTTCCACGGCTCGAAGCTGCGCTCGATGCCGACTGCGCCCTCGGGCCCGTGCGTGTCGTAGTCGTGGCCGACGCCCGTGCGGAAGCTCTCGCGGACGTGCTCGACGGCGTGCATCGTCTGCGGGAAGCGGTGGAACATGCCCATCCCGAACGCCGGATGGTCCGGGTCGGCGAGCACCGCGACCGCTTCGGGTGTGAGCGAGAACCGCTCCTCCTCACCCTCCGGCGTCTCGGCGACGATCAAGCCGCCGGCCGCCTGGTTGTGCGCCCACTCCTGCACCCAGCGCGCGTTGAGCCCCGCGGCGGTGGCGAGCTCGCCGATCGACAGCGGCCGACCCGCCGCGCGCATCGCCGTGTAGATCCCGAGCTGATCGCCGAGGTGGACCATCCCGGCAGTGACCGCGCCATCGAGCTTGGTGAACAGCAGCAGCGAGTACAGCTTCAGTCGGTCAGGGTCGATCTGCCCCTCGGCGGCCGCGGTCGTGGCCTCGGTGCTCATGTCGGATCGGCGTAGTTCGGGGGACGCTTCTGCAGCCCGGCCATCACCGATTCGACCTGGTTCGGGGTGCCGATCAGCGAGCCGATGATCGAGCGCTCGGCCGCGAACTGCTCGGCCGCGCCCGAGTTGAGGAGGCCGTTGACGAGCCGCTTCGCTCCGCGCACGGCATCCGGGCTGAGCGCGGCGATCTCGGTGGCCAGCGCCATCGCGTCGTCGAACGGCGTGTCGGAGAGCTTCGTGGCGATGCCGAGCTCGAACGCCTCGCGGCCGGAGAACACCCGCGCCGTGAAGACGAGGTCCTTGAGGACGTCGGCGCGGACGAGGCGGGCGAGGCTCAGTGTGCCGGTCATGTCCGGGACCAGGCCCCAGTAGACCTCACGCACGCTCAGCTTGGTGTCGGGATGGACGAAGCGGATGTCGGCACCGAGCGCGATCTGGATGCCGCCGCCGAGGGCGTGCCCGTGCACCGCGGCGATCACCGGCACCGGCAGCTCCTGCCACACCCAGGCGGCGTGCTGCCCGAGGTGGGTGATCCGGCCGTCCGCCAAGGCGCTCGGATCGCCGGCCGGCTTCTTGCGTTCGGCCTTCTCGCCGCCAGCACCATCCTCGGGACCGCCCGCGCCACCGCCGTCGGCCATCGACTGGAACGACGAGAAGTCGAGCCCGGCGCAGAACGACGGACCCTCGCCACTGATCACGACGGCGCGCAGACCGGGCGCGCTCTTCAGCGAATCCCCCGCTTCAGCGAGCGCTGCGAACATCGCCCCGTCGAGCGCGTTGCGCTTCTCGGGGCGGTTCAGACGGACGTCGGCAATGCCGTTCGACTGGTTGATCGTGACGCGTTCGGACATGCCCGGGAGTCTGTCAGGTCACTCCTTGACGGCCTGCACCGTGTACGTCAGCGGCAGACGCTCACCACCGGAGCGCAATCGCCACTCGTGGTCGGGTCCCTCGAACATCGCCTCGCCGAGCGGGTTCCACGGAACGGCGTCGTGCTCGTCCAGCATCGTCAGGCGCATCCCGTTCGCCAGCAGCGCGCCGACTATCTCGCCGAGCCCGTGGTTGAAGCCGATCGTGGCCGGCGAGGCGAGCTCGCCTTCGTGCTCCACGTACGTGACCGTCTCGACGAACGCAGTGCCGCCGGGGACCTCGAAGTACGGGTGCTCGACGACGAGCAGACCGTCGGACCGCGGGTCGGACATCGACCACAGCACCGGGTGGCCCTCGC
>JAODBQ010000037.1 GCA_025464045.1 Ilumatobacteraceae bacterium | reverse complement strand
GTGCCGCTGCTGCGTGCCGACCACGCGATGATGGCGGTTGCGGTGGGCGCCGGCGACCACGTCGTGCACTTCGACTACCGCGTCTCGCGGACCGGGATCGCCTTGTCGGCAGCGTCGGCCACTGCCGTGATCGGACTCGGGGTCGGCGACGCGGTGCTCGTGCGCCGTCGGCGCCCCACGCGGAACCTGTCGCCGAGCGGCGAGTAGCGAACGATGCACCACATCGCCCGGACGCCGTCACGCATCCCGATCTTCTTGCCTTGCTCGTACGTGCGTCCGTGGTACGAGATACCGACCTCGTAGATCACGTGGCCGCCCTTGGCGAGCTTGGCCGTGACCTCCGGCTCGAAGCCGAAGCGGTCCTCCTCGATCTCGATCGACTGGATCACCTCGCGGCGGAACGCCTTGTAGCAGGTCTCCATGTCGGTCAGGTTGAGGTCCGTGAAGACGTTCGAGGTCAGCGTGAGGAGCTTGTTGCCGAGCGAGTGCCAGAAGTAGAGGACGCGGTGGGCGTCGCTGGAGATGAACCGCGAGCCGAAGACGACGTCGGCGTTGCCCTCCAGCAGCGGTCCCAGCAGGCGGCCGAACTCGCGCGGGTCGTACTCCAGGTCGGCGTCCTGCACGATCACGAACTCGGCGACGGCAGCGGCGAAGCCGCGCCGCAGCGCCGCGCCCTTGCCCTGGTTGAACGGCTGGCGCAGGACCGTGACCCTCCGGTCGGTCACCGTCGCCAGCACGTCGGCCGTTCCGTCGGTCGATCCGTCGTCGACGACGAGGACCTCGGCGACCCACTCCGACGCGAGCACTCGGTCGAGCAGCTCACAGATGGTCGATCGCTCGTTGAAGCACGGAACGACGACCGACAGGCACGGGTGCGACACGCGGGCGAACATTATCGGTCCCGGTCTGGCGCGGTTCAGTAGCTCTCGACATCGAAGCCGAGCGACATCGCCACGGGGATCTGCGCGGGGTCGAACGTGACGAACTTGAGCGGCCGCGGCAGCCGGTCGGCGGCGGCGAGGTGCAGCGCGTCGGCGAGGCGCAGCGGCTGCTCGCGCATCAGGCTCGCGGCGCGGTCGAGGCAGCGCTGGTCGAGCGGCACGACGTGGTAGCGATCCCACTGCACGCGCAGCTCGTCCTCGATGTCGGCGCGCAGCAGGGGCTCGTCGGTGAGCTTGTCGATCAGCGCCAGGGCCTCGGTCAGCGCCAGAGCGCTCGTGCACGTCACCGTCTCGAGTGCCGCCGCGGCCACCGCGCGGGCGGCAGTCTCGAGGTGCAGCGCCAGCACGGCGGAGGTGTCGAAGTACGCCGTCACCGGTTCATCCCCGCAGTTCGCGCAGCAGCCGGTCCAGCCGTGCGCCGCTCCACACCGGGATCGGGGCGCGGCCGCGGCCCCCGTCGGTGCGCCGCGGCGGGACGAGTGCGCCCGAGGCGAGCAGCGGCTCGATGCCCGACGGCAGCTCGGTGAGCGGCACGAGCGCCGCCGCAGGACGCCCACCGATCGCGATCACCACCCGCTCACCGGCGGCGGCGCGCCGGACGTGGCGGGCCAGCTCGGCACGCAGCTCCCTGACACCGATCATGGCCGTGACCGCATGGTCCGAGTGTACACGTGTGTACGCGAGCCGAATGGCACGAGCGTGAGCAACTTGCCATGATCCGCCCATGAACTTCGCTTTCACCGACGAACAAGACGAGCTCCGCAAGACCGTGCGCTCCTTCCTCGACTCCAAGAGCCCCGAGACCGCAGTCCGCGAGCAGATGGAGACGGAGCCCGGTTTCGACCAGGCCGTGTGGAGCCAGATGGGTGAGCAGATGGGCCTGCAGGGCCTGGCCATCCCGGAGGAGTTCGGCGGCTCGGGCTACACCTACGTCGAGCTCGGCATCGTGCTCGAGGAGATGGGCCGGGCGCTGCTCTGCGCTCCGTACTTCTCGACCGTCGTGCTCGCCGCGAACACGCTCCTCCAGTCCGGCGACGACGCCGCCAAGAAGGCATACCTGCCGGGCATCGCCAGCGGCGAGACGATCGCCACCCTGGCGTTCACCGAGCCCTCGGGCAAGTGGGACGAGTCGGGCATCACGATGACCGCCACCGGCGCCGGTAGCGACTGGAAGCTCAGCGGCACGAAGATGTTCGTGCTCGACGGCAACACCGCGAACCTGATCATCGTCGCCGCCAAGACCGACAAGGGCGTCAGCCTGTTCGCCGTCGACGGCGGGGCCGCCGGTCTCACGAAGACCTCGTTGTCGACCATGGACCAGACCCGCAAGCAGTCCAAGCTCGAGTTCGCCGACACTCCGGCCAAGCTGATCGGCACCGAGGGCGAGGGCTGGGCCGTGCTGTCCACCGTGCTCGACCTCGCCGCCGTCGGCCTCGCCGCCGAGCAGGTCGGTGGCGCCCAGAAGGTGCTCGACATGGCCGTCGAGTACGCCAAGGTCCGCGTCCAGTTCGGTCGCCCGATCGGTTCGTTCCAGGCGATCAAGCACAAGTGCGCCGACATGCTGCTGGAGGTCGAGTCGGCTAAGAGCGCGGCGTACTACGGCATGTGGTGTGCGGCCGAGATGAACGACGAGCTGCCGTCGGTGGCCTCGTTGGCCAAGGCGTACTGCAGCGAGGCGTACTTCCACGCCACGGCCGAGAACATCCAGATCCACGGTGGCATCGGCTTCACGTGGGAGCACCCGGCGCACCTCTACTTCAAGCGCGCCAAGTCGAGCGAGCTGCTCTTCGGTGACCCGACCTACCACCGCGAGCTCCTCGCCCAGCGCATCGGCATCTGACCTGATGGCCGGGACGGGCCTCCGCCGGGCCGCGTTCCAACGCACGGACAACTGAACCGCAACTGAGATCGCCGGTGGCTTCCCGTTAACGTCGGGGGGGTGCCGGCGATCACTTTTGTGTTCATCCTCGCGGCGGCCGTCGTGACGTTCATCATCGCCGCGGTGGTGGTCGGCAGGGAGGCGCACCGCCTGGATTCCGTCGCTCCGCGGTCGGTGTACGTACCGGACGAGGCGGTCGAGTTCGTCGCCGAGTACCTGCCCGACGCCACGCAGGCGCGGCTGACTCCCGACGAGCTGGAGCAGCTGCTCACGTTCCACATGCAGTGGTTGCACGCCAAGGGCCTGCAACCGTCGAACGTGATCGATCGTCGTCAGGACATCGCCACGCCCGTCGTCGTCGCCGAGGACACGCTCGTCGGCTACCTGCTCGGCGAGTCCGACCGCAACGGGATCGAGATCATCGACGACGTCGATGCGGTCAACGTCGTCGAGGCCCACCTGGCCTACTTAGAGGCGATCGGCGCCGTCGGCCCGATGGCCACCGACGTCTGACGTCCGACGTCCCACGGGGACCCGGCGCAGAGGCGCGCGACTCGGGCTCAGATCATCATGTTGAAGTTGTCGACGACCTTCGACGCGAGCGCGATGTCGCCGGACATCGTGATCCGGTCGGCGACCGCGGCCGAGTCGCGGCGCCCAGCGGCGAGGATCACGAACGTCTCGCTGTCCATCGCGATCGAGGCGAGTGGCGCCGCCGACGGCTCCGCGACCACCTTCGCCCTGCCGCCGTCGACCTCGGCGACGACGTGGCGCTGCACGTCGCCGGTGATGTCGATCGCCACGGCGCCGCCGTCGGGCGTGCCGGCGCGCTTGCCGACCACGATCGGGATGGTCAGGATCAGCCGGTCGACGGTGTGCTCCGCGGCGGACCCGCCGAGGTGGCCGGGAATGCCGACGGCGCGGCGCATGTCCTGCTCGTGGAGCCAGTTGTCGAGCACGCGGATCGCCAGGAACTGGGCCATGTCGCCCTGCCCGACCGGCGTCATCATCGGCGCGTCGAAGTACGCGTCGTCGCCGGCGGCGAACGTCGCCAGGCGCAGCGCGACGAGCTCGTCGAACTCGCGCAGCACCTCGGCCCCTGTGCAGGAGCGTCGGACGTCGACCTCGTGCTCGTTCGTCTTGCCCAGCTCGTTGCGGATGTGCGGCCCCGGCTCGCAGCGGTGCTCCGTGCGGGGGAGCCCCTGCAGGAAGCGCTCCGTGCCGATGAGGTGGGCGAGGTTGTCCTGCACGGTCCACCCCGGCAGGTCGGTGGGCGTCTTCCACTGCTCCTCGGTGAGGCCGGCGCCGAGCTCGGAGATCGAGCGCCACGTCTCGGACAGTTGATCGATGGTCGTCTGGGGGATCACGAGGTGCTCCTACGGTGCCGGGTTCTCGATGGTCTGCCATTCGCGTGCCCCGATGTAGGGGGCGAACGCGGCGGCGATGCTGCGCTGGTCGGCGGACGTCTTCGGCGTCTTGATCTCGTACAGGCCGGGGATCGTCGCATAGGCGACGGTGAGGTCCCACAGTCGCAGGGCGTCGTCGCCGCTCGGCGCGGGGACGACGACCGGTCCGAACACCGCTCGGTCGTTGGGAAAGACGATGATCGGCACGCCGAAGCCGCCGTACTGCTCGACTGCGTGCTGGTGGTCGGCGCGGACGTCGTCGTTGGTGGTCTCGTCGGCGAGCGCGAGGTGCCACACGTCCGGCGAGACGCCGATCGACTCGAGCAGCTCGCGCCCGACCGTGGGGTCGTAGAACCGGCGGCCGTCGATGTGCAACGCCCTACCGATGACCTCGTACCAGCGGTCGCACGCGGCCATGTCCGTGCGCCGCAGCCACGCCGCGATGCGCATCGGCGACCAGCCGTACGCGAGCGGGCGCTCCCAGGGATGGCGCTTGCCCTCGGGCCGGTTGACCTCCTCGAGCGAGAAGAACCGCCAGTCGATGTCCAGCCCGACGGCATCGCGCACACGGCGGATCCACACCGAGGTCTGGTACGCCCACGGGCACATCGGATCGAAGTAGAACGCGATGCGCTGCACGTTGTCGTCCACGTGCGGCATCTTCGCGCCGACGGGGAGAGCGGGGTATCGTCGGAGCGATGCAGCGCCCAGTCCGCTTCGAGCACACCCGCTTCCTCGGCGACAAGCGCACCCAGCTCGTCTACGACCTCGACGAGTGGGACGACAAGCCGGTGATCGACGAGATCGTCGCGGCCGAGACGGGCCTGTCCTTCGGTCCCGACACGCTCGCCGAGGCGCGCAACCGGGGCTACCACCTGGCCCGCCCCGGCGAGAGGCGTCGCCACCGCGCGCCACGCGCGTGATCGACGGCGCATGAGCGGGCCGGGGATCACGGGTCACAAGGTCAACGGCGAGTTCGCGTCGGGCACGTTGAAGCTCGCCCGGTACCTCGCCAAACCGGCCGGCAAGCCGGGTCCGCTCCCCGGCGTGATCATCTGTCACGGCTTCCCGATCGGCCCGCTCGACGCCCGCCAGAGCGGGGGCACGTTCCCCGAGCTGATGGACCGGGTCGCCAGCGAGCTCGGCTTCGCGGCGATGTCGTTCAACTTCCGTGGCTGCGGCACGAGCGAGGGCGACTTCTCGCTGCAGGGCTGGGTGGACGACCTGCGCGCCGCGATCGACCACCTGATCGCCGAGGCGACGCCGACCGGGCTCTGGCTCGTCGGTACGAACACCGGTGGTTCGATCGCGACCTGCGTGGCCGCCGACGACCCGCGGGTCCGGGGCGCGGCACTGCTCAGCCCGCGCGCCGACTTCGACGACTGGGCGGCGCAACCGCGCCGGTTCCTCGAGCACGCGCGCGAGATCGGGGCGGTGCGCACACCGGGCTTCCCCCGCGCGTTCGACGAGTGGGCCCGCGAGCTGCGCCGGTTCCGACCTGTCGACGCGGCGCGGCGGTTCGCGCCGCGACCGATGCTGGAGATGCACGGCGACGAGGACGACTCCGTCCCGACCGCGGACGCACGCCAGCTCGCCGAGGCCCACGGCAGCGCCGAGCTGCGGCTGTTCAACGGTGCGGGCCACCGTCTCCGCCACGATCCGCGGGCGGTGGCCGTCCTGCTCGGCTGGCTGGATCGTCAGCGCAACACCGAGACGGACTGATCGGGCCGGCGCCGGCCCGGACGCTCGGTCGGCGAGCGGTCGCTCAGCCGGCCGCCGGGACGAGATCGCCGAACGAGTCGACCACGACGTGCGTCGGCGTGTACGGCGTGATGCAGACCTGGCCACCGGCGCCGGGCCCGACCGCCGTGAGGTTGGCCATGTTCTGGCCGCCCGCGGTGTTGACGAGCGAGCTGGTCTGCGACGAGCCGCAGGGACGCACCGTGAGGTAGCCGAGTGCGGTGCTCTCGGCCGCGGTGACGTTGAGCACGGCGGTCGTCGCCAGCGGCAGCGCGACGGTGGCCGACGGTGCCTTCGACGCGCCGATGCGGGTGTCGAGCAGGCGGGTCGGCGGATGCGGCCGGTAGCGCAGGCCGGGACCCGCGCTCGCGCCGCCACCGAACCAGCCGGCGACGTCGGTGACGATCCCCGACGAGCCGGCGACGGTGTGGACGCAGATCGAGCCGTCCGGACCGAGACCGACGATCGCACTCGACGCTGCCGAGCGACCGGCGATCGCGTTGACGGTGGATGCCGTCGGGGCGGTGCCGCACGGCCCGGGGTAGGCGGTCAGCACGGTTGCCGCCTTCGGATCGGCGACCGTCAGGTTCAGCCACACCGCGCTCGCCCCCGCCGGCACGCCACCGACGCCCGCCATCGGGATGGTCAGGTCGGCACCCGTCACGGCGGTGCCGCGGAGGTTGGTGAGCAGCGACGGTCCACCGCGGGTGTCGGTCCAACGGGTCGGCTCCATCGCGTGGAACGTGTCGCCGCCGGGCACGAACGCGCCGACGACGTCGACGACGATGTCCGTCGTGGCGTAGGAGTGGATGCACACGTTGCCCGTGTGCGCGGGGTCGAGCGCGGTGATGACCATGCCGGCCGTGTCGCGGCCCACGTCGTAGTTGATGTTCGAGGTCTCCGGGCGCACGTCGCAGGCGAAGACCGTGAGGAAGCCGGCAGCACACGGATCGACGGCGGTCACCGTCATCACTGCAGCGGTCGCGTTCGCGGGCAGCGTCGCGGCAGCGTCGACGGTGACCGTGCGGCCCGCCCCGACCTTGCCCGCGGCGCCGCCGAGTGCCGGATCGCGAGTGTCGAGCACGCGCACCGGGGTGCGCGCGACGTACCCGGCGTCGACGGCCGTCACGGGTGCCGGTGTCCCGATCGGTCCGGAGGGCCGTCCGGTGAGCGCGTTCGAGGCGCTGCACCTGCCCTGCAGCACGTCCATCGTGTCGAGCTTGGCCTTGATGAACTGCGTCAGGTCGACAGCGCCGGCCGGGGTGAGGTGGATGTCGTCGTTCGCGAACCACTCCGGATGACCGACGGTGTAGGCGTTCCAGTCGAGCACGTCCAACTGCGGGTACTGGGCGGCGGCGGCGGTGAGCGCATCGTTGTGCTCCTGGTAGAGGTTCGCCGCCGACGTGCCGTCGGGCAGGCGGTACGTGGTCGACGAGCGGTACGTCAGCCAGACGACCTTCTCCACGCCCTGCGCGATCGCCTCCTGCATCACCGGGCCGATCGAGGCGGCGATGTTCACGTCGTCGTAGCCGGCCATCAGCACGACGACCTTGCCCATCTGTCCACGGAAGTCGCCGCGCATCAGCGGCAGCGTGCTCGACGGGGTGTAGCCCTCACGTCCGCGACAGCTCCCGGCGACCAGCCGGCGGCAGCTCTCGGCGCTGAACAACAGGTCGTACGTGTTGCCGATGATCTCGCGGATGTCGTTGTTCGCGGAGGTGTCGGGATCGCCGTCGTCCCACTTGTACCAACGCAGTGCCGCCATCGTCGAGTCGCCGATGAGCGTCACCCGGGCCGCTCCCGGCGGTGTTGCGCCCGCCGTCGAGGTGTTCGCGGCGGTCGTCGTCGCGACCCCACCGAGCACGAGTGCCACGACCAGCATCGCTCGCGTCATCAACCCAGACCGCCCGTGCTTCCCGCCGATTGTCATCACGCCACGCGTCACGTTAGTCACGCTGCGCGGGTTTGGGTGGTCGCGACAAACGGTTGTTCAGTCGCCGTAGCCCTCGAGGTGCGTGCTGTGCCAGGCGTACGCGGAGCTGATGATCTCCTCCAGCCCCATCGTCGCCTCCCAGCCCAACGTCTCGCGCACGAGCGTCGGGTCGGCGTAGACGCTGACCGGATCGCCGGCGCGGCGCGGGGTGATCTCGTACGGGACCGGGAGGCCGCTGATCCGCGCGGTGCAGGCGATGACCTCCATCACGCTGCTGCCGGTGCCGGTGCCGACGTTGAGCGCCGTGCTCGGCTTGCCCTCGGCGAGGTAGTCGAGCGCGCGCACGTGCGCGACGGCGAGGTCGTCGACGTGGATGTAGTCGCGGATGCAGGTGCCGTCGGGCGTCGGGTAGTCGTCGCCGAAGACCAGCAGCGGACCGCGCCGGCCGAGCGTCGCCTTCATCGCGATCGGGACGAGGTTGAGCGACTCGGCCCAGTCCTCGCCGATGCGACTGTCCGCGCTGGCGCCCGCCGCGTTGAAGTAGCGCAGGCTCACCGAACGCAGGCCGTGGGTCTGCTCGTACCACCGCAGGATCCGTTCGGTGGTCGCCTTCGATTCGGCGTACACGCTCTCCGGCTGGATCGGAGCCGCCTCGGTGACCGGGATGATCGCCGGGGTGCCGTAGACGGAGCACGACGAGGAGAAGACGAGATCCTGCACGCCCGCAGCGAGCAGGGCATCGACGAGGTGCACCGTGCCATCCACGTTGTTGTGCCAGTACTTGGACGGCGCGGCCATCGACTCGCCGACGTTCTTGTGCGCAGCGAAGTGGATGGCCGACGTGACCCCGTGCTCGGCGCAGATGCGACCGACAAGCGCCTCGTCGGCGACGTCGCCGACGATCAGCGGAGCATCGAGGACGGCACCGGCGAAGCCCATGTCGAGGTTGTCGAGCACCACGACATCGTGGCCCAGGCTGCGCAGGTGGCGCACGGTGTGCGAGCCGATGTAGCCGGCGCCGCCGGTGACGAGCACGGACATGTTGTTCTCCTCGGGATCTAGAGCGACAGCTCGGCGCGGATGGCGGGGATCATCTTGGCGAGGCCTTCGCGCAGGGTGACGACCGGCTTCCAGCCGTAGGTGGAGGAGATGAGCGTAATGTCCGGGCAGCGCTGCATCGGGTCGCCCTCGCGCTCGTCAGGGAGGGCCATCGTGACGATCTCGCTGCTGGAGCCGGTGAGCTCGACGATGATCTCGGCCAGCTCGCGCATCGTGAACTCGTCGGGGTTGCCGACGTTGATCGGCCCCGGGAGATCGCCGTCGAGCACGTCGAGGAAGCCGCGCACCTCGTCGTCCACGTAGCAGAAGCTCCGCGTCTGCTGACCGTCGCCGTAAAGGGTGATCGGCTCGTTGCGGAGCGCCTGGCTGATGAAGTTGCTGACGACTCGACCATCGTCGGGTCGCATCCGCGGCCCGTAGGTGTTGAAGATGCGCACGATGCGAACGTCGGCGTCGAGCACGCGCTGGTAGGCCATCGTCAGCGCCTCGGAGAACCGCTTCGCTTCGTCGTAGCAGCTGCGCGGCCCGATCGAGCTGAC